>JAUSEJ010000974.1 GCA_030650265.1 Dehalococcoidia bacterium
TAGACTGCTCTTACGGTTACGTCAAGGTTATGCCATGAGCCCTGAATGGTAACCTGCGCCCTGTTGACAGTCCCACAACTAGTATTATGATGAGTTACAGGTATTGATATCGATAGGTGTTTTGTTTGTCACAAGCGCGGCGTTAGCCGCAATAATGCGGGGTTGGAGGAGATGTCCGATGGCCCCGGTCGGCGAGAGAGATTGCTGCCCACGTTATCAACATTTTGGCCAGCCGGGGAGTCGGAAATGAACGGGAAAAATGATCACCTAGTTGCTGTCTTGCTCGCGCTGATTTCGGGCAGCCACACGACGCTGGCGCGCCGTATCCGGCATCATAAATACCACAGGCACAACTAACAAGACCACCACGCTGAGTACCAGAAAGATCGTTTGCATGCCTGCCGCTTTGTCCTCCACGTGACTGAGGGCAAGAATGATAATGGCAGTCCCGAAAACCCCGCCAGTAGAACGGAACATTCCCCGCAAGCCAACCACAGCGGCCACTTTGTCCGGCATCAGGTCCAAAGCCACATTGGCGGAAGGCGGCCCCGCGATCCCCATGCCGCAGCCAGCGAGCAGCACCACAACCGACATCAGCACCAGATTCGGCACCTGCACGTTGAAGACGGTCCAATCCCTGAAACCCTGACTTAGGAGCAGCAGGCTCGACGAGGTGAAGGCAACGCCCAGGATCATCGGCAGGCGATAGCCCCAGCGGATGAGCACGAAACTGCTTAGGGCCGAGGCGCCCATCATGGCCAGCGAGCGGGGCGTTAAGATTATTCCGCTCTCCGCCGCGGTCATCCCATAGGCCACGGTCGCATAGTAAGGGATGAATGAGAAGAAGCCAAACACCGCTGCCCCATAGATAAAGCTGTAGAGGTTCGCCGCGAAGTATGGCCGCCAGCGAAGCAACTTAATCTCAATTATGGGTGCAGGAGTGCGCCCCTCATGCCACACGAAGACTGCCAAGAGAACAACGCCCAGGACTACGCCCATCCAGGTAAGCGGGTTCTGAACCAGTTGCGGATCGTTGCCCCAGGCGGTCATGGCCGACAAGATGGCCATCAATCCGCCGGAGAACAGCCCGACGCCGATGACGTCTATCTTCCGCTTCTGATGGTTCCGACTCTGCTTCTGAATCAGAAGCAGGCCCGCCACAAAGATTGCTGCGCCTACTGGCCCGTTGGCGAAAAATAGCCATCGCCAGGAATAGTGGTCGATGACAAAGCCCCCAATATTCGGGCCAATAACACCGCCGAGGGGGAAAATGGTGGTGAAAAGACCGATGAAGGTCGCCCGCCGCTCGCCGAAGGCATCGCTCACTATGCTCGTTGCCGACGGAAGCATGGCGCCACCACCAATCGCCTGAAGCATGCGAGCGACAATAAGGACATAGACGTTGGGCGCCGCGCCGCCGAGTACAGAGCTAACCCAACTTACGCAGTTTGAAGTGAGTATGAGTTTGGGGAATGATTTTCCATGCTCAGAACAAGCTGTTGGACGGCGGTTCTGAGCGTGGGCCGGAACCAAAACGTGATGTAGTGCCAAAAACCGTTTGGCTGGGTTCCGCTATAATGCGGGCATGTATCTGAAACGTTGTGGTCAAAACAAGTCGCGTAAAGATGGCGTCTACTGGGAACTCGTGGAGTGCCAAAGGACAGAACGAGGACCGAGGCAACGTGTTGTCGCGTATTTGGGAGATATGGAGGAAGCTGCTTGCATCGGCGTGAAACAGGCGGCGATGAACCGAGGTGGATCTTGGCAAAGGCGACTTTTCGATGAAGAGGGCGAGCCAGAATGGGTTGAAGTGGACAGCAAGCGAGTCCGAGTGGAACGGGTACGGGCTTTTGGCGGCTACTGGCTGGGCTTGCATATTCTCGACAAGCTCGGCCTGATCTCTCTTCTCGACCGGCTGCTGCCGGTAGGCCGTGA
>JAUSEJ010000978.1 GCA_030650265.1 Dehalococcoidia bacterium
TCACGGAGAACCAATTTCAGACTGTTTTCTGAGAAGATCAAGGAATTGATTGGAGTTCATGTCGCGTTCTAGCAAATAGCGTATATAGCTGCGCAGGATTGAGTCGATCTCCAGTTTCAGCGGATCGTCCAGTTTCAGGCGATGAGCCTCGTCGTAGCCGCTTGCTTGGAGAAACCGCAATACCTTAAGTGTCTTTACGGAAAGTGGTCTCGTGATCTCCACATCCCGGGCACAACTTGGACAAAGAACACCGCCGGCGCCCGGGCCAAAGAAGTTCGTCACAGGCGTCAGGTTGGCCCTGCAAGCGACGCAAGTGTGAAGCTCAGGACGATAGCCGACGTGCTCGAGGATCCCCATCTCGAATAAGATTAGGGCTATTTCCGACGAACCGCCTTGACTCAACCGGGACAGCGTATCGGCCAGAAGCCGGAAAAGGGGATAGTTCTCGATGCGCTCCTCGGTGAATCGCTCGACGAACTCCACCACGTTCAGCGCGAATCCCGTCCTGAGCAGGTCGTCCCTGATAGGAAGAAAACTCTCGATCGTCTGCGCTTGCGTGAGAATGTCTAGATTCTGGCCGCGAGCTAGCAGTAAAGTGGAATGGGAGAATAGCTCAACGTGCCCCGCCAGCCTGCTGGTGGTCTTCCTCACACCCTTCGCTACCACCTTGACCTTGCCAAGCTGGGGCGTGTAGATGGTGACGATCCGGTCGGCCTCACCCAGATCAGTCCGTCTTAGTATGATCGCCTCTGTGCTATAAAGTCGTGGCTTACCCATTCATTGAGGACCGCTACATTTCTTGTCTACCCTGAAGAGCCCTTGATAGGGTGATCTCGTCAGCGTATTCCAGGTCCCCGCCTACCGGCAGACCTCTTGCCAGACGCGTAACCTTGACTCCAAGAGGGATAACCAGGCGATGCACATACATGGCCGTCGCTTCGCCCTCCAGATTCGGGTTGGTGGCTAAGATGACTTCCCGCACAGAATCACCGCGCAGCCTATCCAGGAGTTCCCTCACCTTCAGGTCATCCGGCCCAATTCCCTCCATGGGAGAAATAGCGCCGTGGAGAACATGATAAACGCCCTTGTACTCCCTGGTCCTCTCCAGAGCCAGAATATCCAGAGGCTCTTCCACAACACAAATCTTCGAAGTATCCCGTCCGCTCGCAGCACAGATCAAGCAGGGGTCAAGCTCGGTAATGTTAAAACAGACCGAACAAAAAACGATTTTCTCCTTCACCTCGATGATCGCCGCGGCAAGAGCGCGGGCGCTAGGTTCCGGCATGCGGAGCAGAAAATAGGTCAACCGCTGGGCCGTCTTGGGGCCGATTCCCGGCAGTTTATTAAACTCCTCGATCAGCCTGGTCACAGGCTCTGCCGTTGCGATGGGTGACAAACTCAAAGAAGTTTCTCCTAGGTCCAGATGGACGACACACGGCGTTTGTGAGGGAATTATACCACAGCTTCGAGGTCATTGTGAAACGGGCAAGTGAAATAACCAGGACCTCCGAATAGATCATGCGAAATGAATGCCGCAGCCGCCTTCCGGGCCACTTGACTTCAGACATCTGATGTGCTAAACTAAACATCAGATGCGTGCAGTCCGCGCTCTGCCAAACGGGAGGGAAGTATGCGCACAACTCTAGATATTGAAGAGGATGTCCTGCTTGCAGCGAAGGAAATCGCCAGGCAACGGGGCCTGGCGGTTGGCAAAGTAATATCGGATCTGGCCCGCCAGTCATTGACTCGTCAGGTTGACGGCAACACAAGACACGGAATCCCGCTGTTCCCCGTCCAGCCGGTCGCCGGGGTCATTACCAAAGAGCTTGTCAACCGGCTTCGGGACGAAACACCATGACAACCTATCTTCTGGATGTCAATCTCCTCCTCGCTCTGAGCGATCCGATGCACGTCCATCACGAAGTTGCTCACGAGTGGTTCGCAGACAGGGGCCACATTTCATGGGCCACCTGTCCGATCGCGGAAAACGGCTTCATTCGCATCGCCAGCCACCCTAGCTATCCCAACCGGCCGGGAGATGTTCTCGCCGTGACGGCAATCCTTCGCCAATTTTGCGAGTTACCTGGCCACCAGTTCTCGGCGGAAGATATCAGCGTTCTTGCGATCATGGAGCCCAGCGCCATCATCACACATGCTCAGATAACAGATGTCTACCTGGCCGGATTAGCTTCACACAAGAAGGGACGGCTGGCCACTTTAGATCAGCACATCCCGGTCGCTGCCGTTCGAGGTGGCAAGGGGGCACTGGAGATCATACCACGGCACCTCTAGAATCTTTGCCGACAGACGCCGACGACCGCAAGCCTCTGGACTTGAGGCTTTAGCCGGTCAATGTAGTCAGAGCAACAAGCCCATCACATTGTGCCTCTGTCGCCCTTCACACCCTAGAACAAGCCGGGAATCTTCAAGCCACCGGTCACTGCCCCCATCCGCTTGGCAGAATGTTCTTGCGCTTTCTGAAGGCCATCGTTGACGGCCGCCAAGACAAGGTCCTGAAGCATCTCCACATCCTCGGGGTCGACAACCTCAGGCGAGACGGTAACGGATTGCACCATGAGATGGCCGCTCACTACGACCTTGATCGCGCCGCCACCGGCGATTCCCTCGACCTTCTCGTTTCCCAAATCATCTTGAATCTTGGCCATCTT
>JAUSEJ010000989.1 GCA_030650265.1 Dehalococcoidia bacterium
AGCTACTCGAATGCCAGCCAACCCCGAAATGCTTATGTCGCAACATTAATCGTGATTGCCTGCGGTCGCTCGATCTCCTCTGGCACCGGATCACCGTGTGCTAGCAAGCTCTCGATGTAGCCAACTATGGCTTCCTGGGCCCGCTCGATGCATTGCTCGACAGTTTCGCCTTGTCGGACCTGGCAAGAGGCAAAGCCACACTTGCTCAGGAAACGACGATGTTCACCAAACGACCCGAAACATAAAAGACGTTCTTGATCTCTCGACTTTGGATGAAGGGCTGCACCCTCTCCATCTGAAGCGCCAGGCTCTTGGCCTCTTCCTCACTAATGGAGGCAGGAACAACCATGCGATCCCGGAGCTTGCCGTTTACTTGGACGACCAGAGTGATCTCATCCTCTTTAACCAACGCCTCATCCCAAACGGGGAAACTCTGGTTGTGAACGCTGTAGGCGTGCCCGGTTCGGGTCCATAGCTCCTCAGTAATATGGGGGGTCGCCGGCGCCATCAGAAGAATCAGCGAGTCGATGGCTTCCTGCCAGTAGGGCGAATTGACGACCGCCGTATCGCGCGCTTTGGTGAGGTAGTTGGTGAACTCCATTAAGGCGGCCAGCATGGTATTGAAGCGGAATTTCTCGAGGTCTTCGCTAACCTTCTTGATTGTCCTGTGGGTAAAGCGGCGCAGTTCTCTCACCTCCGCTTCGCTGGCCTCACCCAGACTCTTGCCCTTGAAATCATCTTCGGCTAGAACGAGGTGCCAAACCCGGTTCATGAAGCGGAACATGCCGCCGATGCCGTTGTCGTTCCAATCGCCGCCCTGGTCCCAGGGGCCGATGAACATCAGGTAGGCCCGAACGGTGTCCGCCCCGATATCCCGCACGTAGAGGTCGGGATTGATGACGTTGCCCCGCGACTTGCTCATCTTCCGGCTGTCGGCGATGATCACGCCCTGGTTGAACAGTCGGGTGAACGGCTCGCCAAACTCGATTAGCCCGAGATCGCGCAGGGCCATGGTGAAGAAGCGAGCATACAGCAGATGCATACAGGCGTGCTCGGCGCCTCCCGTATACTGGTCGACCGGCAGCCAATATTTCACCTTGGCCGGATCGAAGGGACCCTTGTCGTAGCCCGGGCTCGAGTACCGGAGAAAATACCAGGACGAGCATATGAAGGTATCCATCGTATCGGTCTCGCGCCTGGCCGGCCCACCACAAGTCGGGCAGGTGGCGTTCACGAAAGCCTCGTGGTATTTCAACGGCGATTCGCCCGTCGGTCGAAACTCGGCGTCTTCCGGTAGAAGGACCGGCAACTGGTCCTCGGGAACGGGCACGATCCCGCATTTATCGCAGTAGACGATGGGGATGGGGGCGCCCCAATAGCGCTGGCGGGATATCAGCCAATCCCGCAGACGATAGTTGACGGTGGGTCCGCCCAGGCCCTTGTCCTTCAGATATTGGGCGACTTTCTTCTTTCCCTCGAGACTAGATGTTCCGTCGAAAGGGCCGGAGTTAACCATGGCGCCTGCCTCGGTGTAGGCATCCGACAACGGCTCTCCCGACCATCCCTCGGGGGCGATCACGACGGGAATCGGCAGCCCATATTTCTTGGCGAAGGCAAAGTCCCTTGTATCGTGAGCGGGCACGGCCATTACGGCGCCTGTACCGTAGCTTAACAGCACGTAGTCGGCGATGAAGATCGGCACCTTCTCCCCATTCAGACGATTAAGGGCGTAGGCGCCGGTAAATACCCCTGTCTTTTCCTTCTCGGTAGACAGACGCTCGATCTCGCTCTGACGGCGGGTCTCGACCATATAGGCATCCACCTCTGCTCGCTGTTCCGGCGTTGTCAACCTCTCGACTAGTGGATGCTCGGGGGCAAAGACCATGAAAGTCACCCCGTAGGCCGTGTCCGGCCTCGTGGTGAAAACGCGAATATCTTCGTCAGGATAGCCTTCGATGCCAAAAGATATCTCTGCTCCCTCGCTCCGCCCGATCCAGTTCTTCTGCATTAGGGCGATGCGCTCGGGCCACTGTACCTTCGAATGGTCAAGTAGTTCATCAGCATACCTGGTGATACGGAGGAACCACTGCTCGAGGTGACGTTTGGTGACCAGAGACTCGCAGCGTTCGCAGAGTCCGTCGTCCGTCACCTGCTCGTTGGCCAAAACCGTCTGACACGTCGGGCACCAGTTTGCCGGGGCCTTGGCCCGGTAGGCGAGGCCCGCCTTGAATAATTGGAGAAAGAACCACTCGGTCCACTTGTAGTATTCGGGAAGGCACGTAACAAGCTCTCGGCTCCAATCGTAAGAGGCGCCGAGCGACTTCAACTGCTTGCGCATGTTTTCCACATTCTGGATCGTCCAGGTAAAGGGATGGATATTGCGTTTGATGGCGGCGTTTTCAGCGGGCAGTCCGAAGGCGTCGAAACCGATGGGATGGAGTACGTTGTAGCCCTGCATGCGCTTAAAGCGAGCGGCCGTATCAGCAGGCGCCTCGGCGTACCAATGCCCTATGTGAAGGTCCCCCGAGGTGTAAGGAAACATGGTGAGGAAATACCATTTTGGCTTATCATCGGTCTCGCTGACGCGATAGAGTTCATCCTCTGCCCACCTGGCCTGCCACTTCTTCTCGATCTCTTGGGGTTCATAGTCGGGAACCATCAGTGCCCTCCAGCAAAATAAAGATGAAAAGCCCTTCCTCCCAAACAGGGATGAAGGGCAGCTCGGCGGTCTTCTAGCTTCGGGTAAATCAGACGAAGAATGGTGGAGCTGAGGGGACTCGAACCCCTGACCCCAACACTGCCAGTGTTGTGCTCTCCCAGCTGAGCTACAGCCCCAAATCGTCCCGTTTGACCGGGTACATGAAGGATTCTACCAGGTCAAGACCTGGATTGCAAGTACACTTGCAGTCACTAAATTTCATTGACAGGCGCTTTTCGCGGGTTTACTATTCTAGGAAGAGAAAGGTGCGAAGATGGGATGGCAACAGGATTTGGGGTACTCCTCGA
>JAUSEJ010000994.1 GCA_030650265.1 Dehalococcoidia bacterium
CTGCCCTATCAGACCTATATCAAGCAGGCTGTTTTTCGCCAGTCGTTGGCGGATCTCCAGGCCTCTGAAGCTGCGATTCCCGGGCGAAAACAGCGTCAAGGATAGCTTAGCTTGACCGTAGTAGAGCATTTTGCTCGACAACAGCAAGCAATCCATTGCTCAAACACCTTCTACCAGAAGTTCAAAGAACGCCTTAGGCTGCAAGCCACAGGCTAATAACCCAAGCACTCTAAAGCGGGCTAAGGGGCGAGACAGTCAACTGATTTGCTCTCCGCGCCCTCCGCGGTGAATTCCCGCTAATCCCAGAGGTCTTCGGCCACGTCGTCGAGACCCTGGTCGAGAAGGGTCTGCTTCAAGGGCTTGAAGGTGGCTGGATCCCAGCCGTTTGCCGCCAGGTATTTCGCCGTTCTGCCCTCCACGTCCACGGTCTTGCCGGCCAGCGGTCCCGCCTCCTGCGGCGGCCGGCCCAGACCCCGGTCGGGGAAGGTCCGGTCCTTGGGGTTGATTCCCTCTCTCAAATTGAAGGCGTGTCTGAGGTTGTGAATACGCCCGTTTAGCCGCTTCAGATCCTCGGGGGAATACTCCCGGCCAGTGGCCAGGGACAGGTAGCGGGACATGAAGGCGGCGTTGCCCACGAAGTTGCCGAACATACAAACGCCGGAAGAGTTAAGGACATGCATTTCCCCGAAGGCCTGGGTGTGGCGAGCGGGAGTAGCATCGTAGTGGTAAACGGGGTAGAAGTGGGCGCCCAGCTTAGCGTCGTGCATCGGCAACTCCTGGCCGTCGATGTGAATGGCGAAATCGGCGGCGTTCTTGCCGATCTTCGCCGCGGCGATCTTGACGCCGTCGGCCAGGATATCACCGAATCCCTCGCGCTTTGCCAGCTTTTCCAGCATGGCGTTCATCGCCCGGTGGTTGCCCCAGGTCAGTTCGATGCCGCCGGTATCCTGTTTGTTTATCAGGCCATTCTCGTAGCACTCCATGGCAAAGGCGATAGTGGCGCCCGCCGAAATGGTGTCGAGGCCGGCGCGGTTGCAGATATCGTTGGCCACAATCAGTGACTCTACGTTGTCGTTCAGGCACATCGGGCCGAAGGCGGCCATGGTCTCGTACTCCGGTTTATGGGCACCCGCCTCGAGCTGATAGTCCTTGTTGAGGGCAGCCATCACGCCACCACAAGCGACGGGACAGCGCCAACAACCGTACTTCTTGGCTTCGTGGGCTACGACGTTCTCCCCGTTGAGGATCTCGATCGCCGAGGGGATATCGACGACACCAACACCACCCCAATTCTTAACCGGGGCGTCGCCGCTCCTCGTGTTGTCCCCCGTTCCGGCGCAGGTGCCAAATTTCTTGAAACGATCGGCAGTAGGACCTCCCAGAGCTTTGAGGGCCTCCTTGCGGAGGGCGGCGAAGCCAGCGGCGTCGTCTACCGGCACGGCCAGGTTGCCCTTGGCTACAACCGCTTTCAGCCTTTTCGCCCCCATTACGGCGCCGAGGCCAGAACGACCGGCGGCCCGACCCTTGTTGTTTATTACGCAGGATATATACGATAGCTTCTCACCCGAGGGGCCGATACAGGCGACCTGGACCTTCTTGCCGTTCTCCTCCCGCAAGATATCCTCGGTCTCGTTGCTGTCCTTGCCCCAAAGGTGACTCGCATCTTTGATGGAAGGCTTGCCAGCGTCGAGAAGCAGATAGACCGGCTTGGGCGAGACGCCGCTGATCAGAACCGCATCGAAGCCGGCGAACTTCAAGGCCGGGCCGAAATCGCCGCCCGAGTTGGCGTCACCCCAGCCCCCTGTGAGCGGGGATTTGGCGAAAACCGTGTAGCGGTTGCCGAACAAGGCGGGTGTGCCGGTCAAAGGCCCGGTGCCAAAACCGAGAATGTTGTCCGGCCCGAGGGGATCGGCGCCCGGTTGCATTCGACTATAGAGAAGGCGCGCCCCGATGCCATAGCCACCCATGTAGTCCCGGTACAGGCTCTCCTCCGGCTCCTCGATCTTCAACTCGCCCGTGGAAAGGTTAACGAATAGCATCTTTCCCATGTAACCACCAAGCATATCATCATTCCTCCTCAGCATTCAGCTTAGTTTACTTGCCAGTGAGCGCTTATCACGTTCGCCCGGACCTGATCTACAGTTTGTACTCCGGTGCGCCCCTGGTGATCTCTTGTTCAATCTGGGGCCAATTAGAATCGAGGGGCCTGCGTGGAGATTGGACTTTTCTGGGCCGCCCTACGCCACTCGAAGTCGCCCCTAGTAAGATGAACCCCCGCGACCGCTTCTAGAATCGAGAAGCTGATGGACTCTTACTTCTCTGCCGCCAGGAGAGAGCCAGATATTCCTTTTCGGTCAGCCGAGTCCGTCTTGCATAGGTCCCCATTCAGTAGGCCTCCCCAAGTTGTCCCCATGATATTACGGGAATACGGTGATGTCAATCTGCCAGAAGTCGACTAGAAGTTGGGCAGCCTTACCATCGGCAGATCTACCAGGCGGTCAAATTCGGGGTCTTTGTGAACAAGTCTGGCGTCGAGCAAATAAGCCAGGGCGGCGATCCAGGCATCGGCAAGTGATAGCCGACCCTCGGCCTTGATCTCCGCCGCTTTCCCTCTCCAGGCCTGGTCCGATTCAATTATCTCCACAGGCAACAGCTCGATAGCGCCTATGGCCGCTATTGCTTCTTCGGGGCCCAATTGGCGGAGGAGATGGTAGTGCGTCTCCATCAAAGCGATAAAAGGAATGAGCACCTCGCTCTCGGAAGGCTCCCGCCTGGCTCTCTCGAGAATCCGCTGGACAGCATCGGACCCTGGCTCGTCATTGGCGTAGGCAAAGATGGCAGAGGTGTCGAGAACGAAGCGTTCCAAAGTCATCTGGCTTCCAACGTGCCGCCTTCCTCTCGCTGTCGTTCTTTTCTCCGCTCCTCCAGAAGGCCGGCTGAACCGCTTGTTTTCCCCTTAAGCATGCCCCTAACAGCCTTCACCGGATCTTCGGCGGCGGGAGTGGCCATCAAGGCACCCTGACGAATGTTCCAGGCCAGTTTCGTCCCTGGCTTGATGCCGAGAGCCTGCCGCAACTCTCGGGGAATAGCCGTCTGACCTCTGATCGACACCTTGCTAATCAAGCTGCTGCGTCGCATAACAACCTCGCGATAATTTAAACGTAGATTGAACTGTAATTTTAGTAAGATTATAGCGCGCCCTGCGGCCAGAGTCAAGAGAAGACTTTGGCGCTAACCCTATCTGTCGCCGGTGTTTCTTCGGCGCCTCTGCGGCCTGCACAGCCACAAATGTGATACAATGCGTTCCAATACGCTTCGAGGAGACCGGAATCATGCTTTGGGCAAGAATAAAGCTAGCAGGCCCCGTGCTTCCCATGTTTATAGTCGCCCACTTTACTCACCACGTGGCTTCCGGCTCCCTCATTCCCCTTCTCCCCTGGTTGCGAGACGCCTTCCAGTTGGACTACACGCGCTCCGGTATGCTTCTTTCCTCATTTGCCTTGACCTACGGATTTGCCCAGTTGCCAATGGCCAGCCTTGCCGACCGCTGGAGCAAGACCACAATGATTGGAGTTGGACTGGTGGGGGTCTCTCTTTCGGCGATCGCCGCGAGCCTGTCACCAGGTTATTATTTCCTCCTCGCCACGCTGATTCTAATGGGGCTATTTGGTTCCACCTACCATGCCCCAACCTCCTCTTTCCTTTCCCAGTGGTTCTCGCAGGAGCAGCGAGGACGGGTCCTCGGCACGCATCTGGTAGGCGGGTCGACGAGTCTGCTCTTCACGCCGGTAGCCGCCGTTCTCATAGCCAGGTTCACCGGAGATTGGCGCTACTCCTTCATGGCGCTGGCTATTCCGGCCTTCTTTTCCGGTCTAACCCTTATTCTCGTCGGACGTGGCTACGAGAAGACCAGTTTGGCGAAAGCTGCTAAAGGACCGAAAGAGCGGGTAAACCCCATCGAGATCGTCCGTCTGATCGGTGGTACGATGGCCATTGCCTTGTTCTCCCAGTTGGTTACGTCAGGGATCTACTCCTTTTTACCCCTTTTCTTGGTCGACAAGCATCAGGTGTCGAGGGAGATCGCGGGCATGATGGTCGGACTAGTCTCTGGCGCGGGGATCATCGGCGGACCTCTGGGCGGCGCATTATCCGATCGCTTTGGCAGAAAGCCGGTGATAATGCTTTCTATCGTACTGGTCGGCCCGTTGGTGCTTCTCCTAACCGTCGTTCCTTTCGGCTGGCCAATGGTGGGCGTCATCCTTCTCTATGGCTTTTGCGGGAGCTTTCGAATGCCAACAATCGAGTCTCTAATCGCCGATACTGTACCCTGGCATCGCCGCGCTACCGCGCTTGCCGTATACTTCTTCGTGAGTCAGGAAACCGCTGCTGTCTCAATGCCTGTAATAGGTTGGTTCATCGACGCACACGGGTTGACGAGCGTCTTTACCACCTTGGCACTGATCGCTTTATCCTCCTCCGTGCTTGTTCTATCGATCAGAAAGCGGATCTAGCTAGGGGAGGCACGTGCTGAGGACGCTCAGGCTGTTCAATCTGATAATTGCCCGTCAGGGGCATTGCCATTGAAATTCTGTGTGGAGGCTAGTTTAAATGAACATTGACGCGTATCGCGATCTAAATCCGCCCGCCCGGGTGCTGCTCGGGCCGGGGCCAAGCAATGTTCACCCCCGCGTCCTCAGGGCCATGTCTATGCCGACCATTGGCCACCTCGATCCCGAGTTCCTCAAGGTGATGGACGATAGCATGGAACTCTTGCGATCACTGTTCAAGACGGCCAATTCCCTCACCATTCCCGTCTCCGGCACCGGCTCGGCCGGCATGGAGGCGGCTCTGGTCAACTTCGTGGAACCGGGTGACAAAGTAGTTATCGGCCACAATGGCCTCTTCGGCGAAAGGATGATCGACGTAGCCAGGCGATGCGGCGCCGACGTTGTGCCGGTGACGGCCGACTGGGGGCAAATAATCGAGCCTGACGCGATCAAAGCAGCCCTGAACGGCAATGCGAGGGTTAAGCTGGTCTGCCTGGTCCACGCCGAGACCTCGACGGGGGCCTGGCAGCCGCTGGAAGAGATCGGACGACTGGCAAGGGCGCACGACGCCTTGTTTCTCGTAGACACGGTCACGTCTCTTGCCGGCTGCGACGTTCAGGTCGACAACTGGGGCATCGATATCTGCTACAGTGGCACCCAGAAGTGCCTGAGTTGTCCCCCGGGTCTCGCCCCGTTGACCGTGGGAGAGAGGGCAATTCGGGCGCTCGAAGCAAGGAAGACGAAGGTCCAGAGCTGGTATCTCGATCTCTCGATGGTGCGTCAGTACTGGGGATCAGGCAGATTATATCATCATACGGCGCCCGTAAACATGATCTACGCCTTCCGCGAGTCCCTGCGGCTCATCCACGAGGAGGGCTTGGACAATCGTTTCGCCCGCCACCGGTTGTATGGCGACGCCCTCCAGGCCGGACTCAAGGCTATGGGGATGGAACTATACGCTCAGGAGGGGCATCGGCTGCCTGTGCTGACCGCCGTTCGCATTCCCGAAGGGGTGGAGGACTTGAAGGTCCGGCAGACGTTGCTGAGCGAGTTCGGCATCGAAATTGGCGGCGGCCTCGGCCCTCTAAAGGGGAAGGCCTGGCGCATCGGTCTGATGGGCTACTCCAGCACCGAACCAAACCTGGTCCTGCTCCTGACGGCCCTCGAAGCCGTGTTACCCCGCTTCGGGTTCAAAGTCGAGGGAGGGTCAGGCCCGGCCGCCGCTGTAGATAGCATTCGGCAATCAGGCCCCGCATAGAAGGACGGCCAGATCGAGGGAAACGGAAACACAAAGACACGAGGGCACTCATGATTCATCTTGTGCGCTTGATTTTGGTCGCTTTGCCGATCGCTGTGGCCCTGTTCGTGGTCGTGGAACACTATCCGGAACCGAGGGACGCAATGCAGCGGGGTGCATCCTGGCTTTCGGATGAAACCGCGCCGGAGGTCGAGGCTGACTTACCGCCGGGATATGTCCGTGGCCTGATGCCGGTTCGCATCGCCCTCAAGGACGAGAGCGGCGCCAAAATCAAAAGCCTGACGGTCGACGGCAATCCTTTTCCCGCGGCTGAGACGTTCGAGATCGACACTGCCCACCTGCCGGACGGAGGCCACACCCTCATGATCGAGGCGGTTGATCTGTCCCGGCAGGAGAACAGCTCTCAACGCTCCTTCTCCTTTCGCACTGATAACACGCCACCCAAGGTCACGGTGCAGATCGACCCGCCCAAGGTGGGACAGGGACATACGGTGTCCATCAGAATAAGCTCGAGTGAGCCGGTGACCCTAACCGGTACGCTGGAGGGACAAAGCCTGACGTTATCGCCGCTGGATGGGCGCTTCTGGACAGTAGCCGGCTTCGATGCGGACAGTAGGGTCGGGCCCCGTAGCCTCAATTTAGCCGCCGTCGACAAGGTTGGTCTCCAGATCACGGTACAGATACCCATAACGGTGACGCGGGTCGATTATCCCACCGAGAGTCTGGAGATTCCGGAGGATCGATCGGACCTTCTCGACCCGGCCGTAGCTAACGCGGAGATAGCTTTTCTGGACAAGGTATACGCTGCGCTGACCGCCGAGAAGCTCTGGTCGGGGAGCTTCGCCATCCCGGCCCTGGCCGAAACGTCCTCGCCTTTCGCCATCAGCCGGTCTTACAACGGCGGACCAATGGGAGGACATCACGGCGGGATGGACATCGCCGCCAACGAAGGGGTGCCCGTCGCGGCCTCGAATCGCGGTCGGGTCGCCGTCGCTGAGCCGCTGAAAGTACGGGGAAACGTGGTAATCCTCGATCACGGCATGGGGGTCTACAGCGCCTACTTCCATCTTTCCCAGATCAGGGTGCAGAAGGACCAGATGATCGAGAAGGGCCAGATCGTCGGCCTCGTCGGCAACACCGGCCTCTCTACCGGCGCCCACCTTCATTGGGAGATGCGGGTGACCGGCGCCGCGGTTGATCCTCTTGAGTGGACCGCGCGGACGATTCCGTAGGACCAGCGGACCCCTGGCGCTGAAGCGAGCAGGCTTAGGAGGAACAGATACCTTACTCCTCGCCAACTCAGACTATTCGAGGATGCGGCGCGGACTGAACCGCCAGGTAGAGCGGGGACCTCACAAGCCAAAGATGAACAGGACGCATGAAGGACTCGAAGGGCTGTTGTATCGGATGCAAGAATCTGCTAGAATAGATATACGATGTATATATGAGGGAGATATGTCGAATCCAAGTCTTTGAGATGAGAGACAATGACGTCAGGCCGATAAGCGCCCACGAGATGACGAAGGAGGAGCGAAATCGATTCAAGAAGAAGTGATTGGTAGGAGCATTTCAGTATTAGTTGCCATGCCAAACAGTGGTGTCGCCAAATTGGAGGTCTAGACATGCCGAGGGGACGAGAAAACAAGCGGCTAGCGGTTGCAACTGAAGTGCCGACATTTAAATCGGAGGACGAAGCGCGAGAGTGGTATGAGACACACGACATCTCGAAGATCCTCGATCGCGGCGAAGAGGTTAAGGGGGAATACGTTGGGCGGCCAAGACCGAAAAAGAAGCTAGTGTCTCTGCGCCTTGAGGAGGAGACCATAGAGAATCTAAAGCAGATCGCCGAGAAGAAAGGTCTAGGGTACCAGACTCTCAGTCGCGTCTGGCTAAGAGAGAGACTTGCTGAAGAATTGAAGAAACTTGCTTAGACTTTACTTCCACGAGTTTGACAAAATGGCCTAGATAGGAGCATCCTTCCGGTGAAGGATGCTCCTAAGAGAAAGCGGCCAACTGGTGTACTTCCCTGATTCCCAAACCGTCTACGTCTACCAACTTGCAGTGATTCTTACTCCTGCGGTGGCTTGGGAGCACCCCGGTTGTCACGGAAGGGCCCGTCTCGCCAGTCGAGGGCGGCTTTCAGCCCCTGCTCCCGGGCTATTCTCCCAAATTCGAGGGCGATGGGGGCAAGGTGGCCAATGGCGTCAGACTCGGCCGCCATTTGCTGAAGCGTGCTGCGACCCATAAGCTCCAAAGCCTTGTTGCAGATGGATTTGTTAGCTGCCAGCAATTCCCAGGTTACCTTTGCCATAGTCCCGGCCAATTCGTTGACCTCTTCTTCCAGCTTGTCATCAGGCACGGCCTTCCAGATAAGACCGATGCGTTCGGCTGTTTTGCCGTCGACGGAGTTGCCGGTGAGTAGCAAGTACTTGGCCCATTGGGCGCCGACGTAATACGTCCACATATGGGTGGGAGGTGAACCCATCGTGCGAACGGGGGGGAAACCAAATTTGGCGCTCTCGGCGGCGATAATGATGTCGCAGTGGAGGGCGAGGTCGGTGCCGCCCGCTAAACAATAGCCGTGGACCTGGGCGATGACGGGCTTGCTGAGGTTCCAGATCGTGCCCCAACGCTCTACGCGGCGCCGCATGCCCTCAATGTCTTGCCGGAGGGCAGGGGCATGGTGCTCCAGCCGATCGGGGGTAGTTGGGGTGATGTCATAGCCGGCAGAGAAGGCTCGCCCGTTGGCCTTGAGGACGATGACGCGTACCTCTCTGTCATCTTCGGCCCGACGCATCGCCTCAACCAATTCTATCTGCAATGGATCAGAAAGAGGATTGAGCTTTTCGGGACGGTTTAAGACAATGTGGACAATCGTCCCCTGCTTTTGGTAGAGTATGTTCTGATATTCCATGGTTCCTCCTTGAATTAACCGCCTTGCGAGACGGCGCTTGTGATTGACTAAAAGGGATCATATCAGCAGATACAACGCACGTCAATGAGGTTCTTACGGGGACAAAGTCTATCTGATAATACTCTATCGACCGCAAAGACATCGGAAATAGCGAAAGATTAGGAATGATGTCTGATCTCTCCACTCCAGAGCCAAACGGGAACAATATCGACGAGGGAAACACGGATCTCGCCAGGGAGCGCTATAACCGCCGGGCCAAAGACTACGATCAGGGCATGGTTCGGATGGACCGGCTGCTACTTGGTAAGCTGCGTGCCCTGCAGTGGTCGCTGGTCACAGGCAAGCGGATTCTCGAGATCGGCGTGGGAACCGGCGCTAGCTTTCCCTACTATCCTGAGGGCGCCGAAGTGGTCGCCATTGATCTCAGCGACAAAATGCTTGCGGTTGCCGGTACAAAAGCCAGAGAGAAGGGCATCAAGGTGGACTTGCGGTTGATGGATGTTCAGCGCCTCGATTTTCCCGCCGCTTCCTTCGACTCCGTCGTCGCCGACTGCGTCTTTTGCTCGGTGCCTGACCCCGTTTTGGGGCTGAGAGAGATTGCCAGAGTCTGCAAGCCGGAAGGCCAGGTCGTGCTTCTGGAGCACGTGCGATTGGCGGCGCCCCTCGGCTATCTCATGGACCTCGCCAATCCCCTCGTCGTCCGAATGACTGGCGCCAACATCAATCGTCGCACCCTTGAGAACGTTCGCCGGGCCGGCCTAACCATTGAGCGGGTGGATTCCTTCCTTTTCGGCATCGTCAAGCTGATCGTGGCTAGACCCCAATAACGAATTCTTTACTGTCTGTCAGATTGCCCGACTTGTCTCCCTGCTTGATGACTGCCAGAAACGCTTCGACGATGCGCGGGTCAAACTGATGCCCGGCGTTTGTCCTCATTTCTTCCAGAGCCTGGTCGAAGGGCAGGGCGGGACGGTATGGTCTGTCCGAAATCATGGCGTGGAAAGCGTCGGCTACGGCGATAATGCGAGCGCCGAGCGGGATATCCTCGCCACCGATGTGATCGGGATAGCCTTCACCGTCGAATCTCTCGTGATGATGGCGAACATAAGTTGCAGCGTGGAGCAATGTGGCGGCCCGTCCCAGAATATCTTCGCCAAGCAGAGAATGCTCACGAATCCGCAGTAACTCTTCCTCCGTCAAAGAACCACGCTTATTGAGGAGGTCGTCACGAACGCCGATGTTTCCCACGTCGTGAAGGAGAGCCGCCGTTTCTATCTCTTCGACCTCCTCCTTCGCCAGCCCCAGTTGGCGGGCTATGGATGACGAATACAGAGCCACCACCTCCGAATGCTGGTGGGTGAAGTGATCCCGCGCGTCCTCGGCGGCGGCCAGGGCGTGAATCGTGCTTAGATAGAGGTTCTCGGACGTGGCCTCATCCGACTTTGATTGTTTCGCGTAGTCCTTGTCAACGGAAAACGCCCAGATCCTGTTTCTGCCGTGGCGTTTGGCGTTATACATGGCCCAATCCGCCTTGTCGATCAGTTCAGACTGAGAAGCCGCATCTCTTGGATAAGTGGCAACGCCGATACTGACCGTAAGTCTGGCCGGAGCCTGGCCCGGTCCCTGAAACGCATGTCCGGCCACCTCCCTCCTGATTCGCTCGGCCACCATAACTGCCCCGGCGGTATCGCAGGCGGGAAGAATTGCGGCAAATTCCTCGCCGCCATACCGGGCGGTCAAATCTGTTTCCCGTTTGTACTTGCTAAAGAGCGCGGCAAACGCCTGCAAAGCGCAGTCGCCTAGCGTATGACCGTTGGCATCGTTGAATTGCTTGAAGTTATCGAGGTCACAGAAGATTAGCGAGAGAGCATTCTGGTCTTGCCCGGCTCTCTTGATCTCCTCCCCAAGCCTCTCCTGAAAGTAGCGATGGTTGTATAATCCGGTCAGGCCGTCTCGAATCGCCTGTTCGGATACCAGAGCGTAAAGTCTGGCGTTTTGCAGCGCCACCGCCAGTTGTCCCGATACTATTTGCAGCAGCGCCAAATCTGGATCGCCAAACTGTCGTGGCGCCATTGCCTGAACGGTGATCACCCCTAAGACCTCTTGCCGAATTAGGAGAGGCACTGCCATCACAGAGCCCCGGCCGGCGAGCTCTCCCTTGCCGCCGCAGTCCAAGACCACATCCTGAAGAAGTAAAGACTTGTGGTTGGCCGCGCTGCTGTGAGCGATATCCTGTAAAGAAGTAGTGTTGACAGTAGCCATGATGCATGAGCCTTCCGCGCATGCTAGATTGATCTCACCCGCCTCAGTCTGGAGGAAGATCGTGCTTCCATCGGCGTGCATGAGGCCAATGGCCGCCTGGGCCAGCCTGCGAATGAAGCTCCCAAAGCTCACGTCGGAGAGGACCCGCTCGCTCAACGAATGCAGGTCGGCAAGGACATCGGTAAGTCCAGCCAGCCTCTGACTCAGGTCCTCGGAGAGCTGGCGCTCGGCCCGCAGGAGATCCTCCCTCGCCTCCGACAATTGGCGCTCCTGCTCAACTCTGTACATGCCGAGAACGTTGACGAGGAAGAACGCGGAGGCTGCAGCCGCGAGAGCGTGAAACACCTGCGGCGGCACGGCAAAAAGGCTCACAAAGGAGTGGTAATTGAGCCAGACCGCCGGGTAGAACGGCGCCGGTGCGACAATCAGCCCCGAAAAGAAGGTGTTCACGCCGAAGGTAGCGGCAGCCCAACGAGCTGCTGTCGCCAGCCCCTTCAGCCCGGAAGCCTTAAAGCGTTGCCCTTGCATATATAGGCCTACAGCGCTCAACGCCATGGCCGGTAAGTAGAGCAGATATCGAGCGAGCACCTCCATTGAGGCCAGCATATCAGCAAGGGCGTGCGAAGGCCCCGCGGTGATGGCTGGCAAGGGATGGCAAGCAGCGCAGAATACCCTATCAGGAACAACACCAAGGGAGGCAGACGCGTCCGCCGCCAAAGCACCGATAAGGAAGGGCGAGTAAATGGGGCTTGCCAGCCACAGCGCCGATAGCACAACCGGTAACCAACGAAGCAACCAGGGTCTATTGCCCAAGTCAGAAACCAATCCCGATCCGAATCGAAGCAAAAGAACCCCGGATATCGCGAGCAAGCCCAGCTTCGTGGGCTGGATGATCGGATTCTGAGAAAAGGACAACACTTCGGGTGGCAACAGTCGTATCATGTCCATCCACTCCACCATAGAGTGGACCAAGGCGAAGCCGGCGAGCCATGGCAGGTTGGCGGCAAGGGGGAAGCGCAAGGGAATGCGCGGTGTGAGGAGAATGGCGATTCCCATGACGAACCAGGCCAGCCCGTAGACAAAGAAGACTAGCAGCATGTGGGTCGCGAAGAAATTGGCCACTGCGTCCAAGTTCAACCCCGCGTTACAATTATGCAAGCATAGTATCACGCCATTGGAGGTTTGTAAACAAGCCAACCGGTAGAGGCATTTCTATTACCATGCTTTTTGCAGAAGCTGGAGAACTTCATCCGGGTTGGAAACCGGGCGGGGGCTGTTGCTACCGGCAGCCTCCGGGAAACTGGCCCCGGCAATCGCCTTCAAGTCCTCCTGGCGCACGCCAACGTCGCGGAGGCGCCGGGGGAGACCCAACTCCCGGACTAGGCTCTCTACCGCATCCACCGCCGCGGCTGCTGCAGACTCGTCAGACATGCCGCCGGTGTCCAAGCCCATAGCCGTGGCCATGCGTGCCATTTGCGATGCAGCCATCGGAGCGACAAAGCGCATTACATGGGGAAGCATGATACACGAGGTGGCCCCGTGGGCAACGTTGCCGTAGGCGCCGATCTGATGGCCAAAGGCGTGGCTGAGGCCCAGGCGCACGTTGACGACGCCGGAGATCGACAGACAAGCGGCAACCTGGCATTGGACGCGAGCCTCGAGATCGTCGGGCTGGCTTATTGT
>JAUSEJ010000995.1 GCA_030650265.1 Dehalococcoidia bacterium
CGAAGTCGTCTAGCAAAGCAACCGAGAAGCTTTGGTCACTCCCCGTATCAGTGAAGGGGTTGAAGCGTACGAAGCCTACATGCTGCACCGAACTGCGCCCTACTTCGGCAAGCCGTCGAAAATCGCGACTTAGATCCTCGATTCGCCTGCCAGTCGCGTCAACGCGGGACATATAGGCTTCAAGTGCCTTTCCCATGCTCTGCCCATCCGTGTCTCTCACCAGACTCTGATAGGTTCGCCTGACCTTGGACAGACGACGCTGAATCAGGACCACTGCGACGATGAGGACAACCTGTATGATAAACAGGACCAAGCCAAACAGATAGTAGTACTGGTCGTAAAAGGAAATCAACTGGTCCAACCTACCACCTCACTTTGCTACCGCGTCAGCAATCTAGTATAATGTGATACTAAGCAAACGCCACTCTTTAGGGAGGTCACAATGGCCAAGAAATCCCCGAGCATGGCAAGCAGACATGCCACACCAAAGAAATCCAACCGGAGATCAAGACCGGTCATTCATCCATCCCAACAGTTCCGCCCGGAATCCAACTACGTGGCAGCCACACCGGAACCGCGAGCCGCGACAGCGCCGGGTTCGTCGGTCGCCCGCACCAGATTTCGCTCTACCGTTCAAATGCTTTCCTCCGACTACCACTATGTAGTATCAGATTTGAAAAGGATCGGCGTAACGGCTGGGATTCTCGTGGCCTTTATGATCTTACTCACCTTTGTCGTGAGGTAGATGCGAATATAGCATACAATTGGCAATGCTGGCAAGGCTGGCTACCGGAGTGTCTTCAGGCGAAGGCACGAATAACGCTGCGTGAAATCGCCTGACAGCCTTGTCTTTATAGAACAGATGTGCTACAATGTCACTTGAGCAGGTAGCCTCGAATAGATAGGAGGGTAGTGATGACGGAAAAAGAACGGGCTTTAGACCTTGCGCTTGCCCAGATCGAGAAGCAGTTTGGCAAAGGATCCATAATGAAACTGGGTGAAGCGTCCGCTCGCTTTCAGGTCGAATCCATCTCGACCGGATCAATAGCCTTGGATATGGCGCTGGGAATAGGCGGCATCCCACGCGGGCGGGTAACCGAGGTGTTTGGGCCGGAATCATCGGGGAAATCGACCTTGGCCCAACACATAATCGCCGAAGCTCAGCGGGGCGGTGGTATGGCCGCTTACATTGATGCTGAGCACGCCCTGGACCCCACTTACGCGGCGACCTGTGGGGTCAACATCAACGAGCTTCTAATCTCCCAGCCCGATACCGGCGAACAAGCGCTTGAGATTACCGAAGCTCTGGTGCGAAGTGGAGCCATCGACGTCGTCGTTATCGACAGTGTAGCGGCTTTGGTACCGAGAGCAGAGCTAGAAGGAGACATGGGAGACTCGCACGTCGGTCTGCAAGCCAGACTCATGTCGCAGGCCCTCCGCAAGCTCACCGCGGCCATAAGCAGGTCGCATACCTCGGTCGTCTTCATCAATCAATTGCGTGAGAAGGTTGGCGTCATGTATGGCAGCCCCGAAGTTACGCCCGGGGGTAGGGCGCTGAAGTTCTACAGCTCTATTAGGATTGAACTCAGGCGGGTGGAATCCATAAAGCAGGGCACAGAAGTAGTGGGAAATCGGGTACGGGCAAAGGTCGTCAAGAATAAGGTCGCAGCCCCCTTCCGACAGGCCGAATTCGACATCATGTTCAGCCATGGCATAAGTAAAGAAGGAAGCCTCATCGACATTGGCGTGGAGCTAGGCGTTCTCCGCAAGGCCGGTGCCTTTTTCAGCTACGGCGAAACCCGTCTTGGCCAGGGACGAGAAAATGCCAAGGAGTTTCTCCGGCAGCATTCCGAGATAGCGGAGCAAATCGAGAAGCAGATTAGAAGCAGCACGCCTTCCCAACGCAATATCGGCACGTTGGCTGAAGATCCGGCGGAATAAGACCGATCCATACTGATCGTACCAATCCGACTGATCCGACCGATCGCTCTGTTGGGCACTACCACAAGGAAGACGTGAGAACTATTACAGCGGTCGAAGTTCAGCGAGGGAATCGAGAGCGCGTCAACCTACATCTCGATGGCTGCTATGCCTTCAGTGTCGACCTGGCCATCGCCCTGGAGGCAAACCTCTCCGTTGGCCAACCCCTGGCTGATGAGGATCTCGCCGAGTTAACCAGGGAGGACGAAACCAGGCGGTGTTACGACGCTGCACTGAGATTTCTCGGCTACCGACCCCGCAGCAGCACCGAGGTTAGGCAGCGGTTACGCCAGCGAGGCTGGGCGACCGTGGTGGTTGACGTAGTCGTGCACAGGCTGGAGGAGAAGCGGCTCATCGACGACACCGCCTTCGCCAGTCTTTGGCTGGAGAACCGTCGAACATTCAAGCCTAGCAGCGAGCGTATTATCAGGTTAGAGCTACGTCAGAAAGGAATCGACGCCGAGACAATCGAGGAGATGGTTGCCGATCTGGACGAAACAGAGGCAGCCTACGCCGCCGGCAAGAAGAAATCACGCTCTCTGGCCGGTTGTGACGCCGGGCAATTTCGCCAGCGCCTCGGGGCCTTTCTACAAAGGCGCGGCTTTGACCATGAGCATGTGACCACCGCTGTGACCCGCCTCTGGCAGGAACGGGACCTCCCCGGCCAAATGTAATTGTCGTTCCCCTGACGTTGTGCTATTTGCCTGTCTGCTATTTGCCTTGACACAATCAGAGAAAACGGCTAATATTAACATATGTTTCTTTAACTTAACCTGACCACATCAAATTTGAACCTGAGAGATTCTGGACAGAGAGGGGGTGATAATGGCTGACAACAACTTAATACTGTGGCTCGTACCGATCATTATCGTGGTCGCAGCCATCGGGACACTGGCGGGCTATTACGCTCGTCGAGTTCTCAGCGCCAGAAAGGTCAAAGCCTACGAAGAGGACACCTTAAAGGTGCATTCCGAGGCCAAGACCAAGGCCAGAGAGGCAATACTCGAGGCCAAAGATGAGGCGATAAGGATACGGGCGGCTGCCGAGGCAGAGAACCGGGACCGGCGAGCGGAAATCCAGCGGCTCGAGAGGCGCCTGACTCAGAAAGAGGAGACGCTGGACAAGAAGCTGGAGGCCATTGATAGACGGGACAAAAGCATCGCCGTGAAAGAGAAGGAAGCGGAGGCTCTTCGGGCTCAAGCGGAAGACCTCAGACGGCAGCAGCGTCAGGAAATGGAACGGGTGGCCCGACTTTCCACCGATGAGGCAAAAGAACTGCTCTTAAAGGCAATCGAGGACGAGGTCCGCCAAGACGCCTCTCGCCGCATTAGGAACATCGAGACTCAATTCAAAGAGGAGTCTGAACGACGAGCACGCGAGATAATCGCTCTGTCGCTCCAGCGTTGCGCCACCGATGTTGTGTCGGAGACCGTGGTTTCCACCGTTCCCTTGCCAAATGAGGAAATGAAGGGACGCATAATCGGGCGTGAAGGGCGCAACATTCGCGCCCTGGAGCAGGCTACAGGTGTCGATCTCATAATCGACGACACGCCCGACGCGGTCACGCTGTCGGCCTTCGATCCGGTTCGAAGGGAGGTCGCCCGGATCGCTCTAAATAAACTCATTCTCGACGGCCGAATTCATCCGGCGAGAATAGAGGAAGTGGTGCAAAAGGCTCGCCATGAGGTTGAGGCCACGATCCGCGAAGAAGGAGAACAAGCGGCATATAAAGCAGGCGTTCACGGGTTACATGCCGACTTGATCAAGCTGCTAGGTCGTCTCAAGTACAGATACAGTTATGGACAAAACGTTCTCCAACATAGCCTTGAGGTGACTTTTCTGGCTGGCGTAATGGCCTCCGAGTTGGGGGCCGATGTGAATGTTTGCAAGCGAGCGGGCCTGCTTCACGATATCGGTAAGGCCGTCGATCACGAGGTAGAGGGACCGCATGCACTCATCGGCGCCGACATTGCTAAGAGGTTTAGCACAGCGCCAAAGGTGGTTCATGCCATCGCCTCCCATCATGGTGAAGAGGAACCAGTCAGTGTAGAGGCCTTTATCGTGTCTACGGCCGACGCCATAAGCGGGGCTCGACCCGGAGCGCGACGAGAATCCCTCGAACACTATGTGAAGCGATTGGAAGCTCTGGAGACCGTAGCCAATAGTTTTCCTGGGGTGGAGAAATCATTCGCCATCCAGGCCGGCCGCGAGGTCCGCATAATCGTGAAGCCAGAGGAGATAGACGATTTGGCCTCGGTACGGCTGGCAAGAGATATCGTTAAGAAGATCGAAGATAGTCTGGATTATCCAGGTCAGATAAAGGTCACGGTAATACGAGAAACACGCGCAGTGGATTACGCTAAGTAAACCTTGATAGTATGACGACGCGGCTCCGGCATCCCTTAGTGGCTCTGCCGGGCCGCTGTCATTTCAAACCAAGACATTGTGACGATCAATGACGATGAACGAACCTCTATCCAAACCATTGTCGAGCAAAGATCGAATCGTTGATCTTCATTCCCATACTTCGGCGTCAGACGGCATTCTTTCTCCGGCCGAGCTGGTGAGGCTGGCCGCAGTCAGAGGCGTCAGCATTCTCGCGATCACCGATCACGACTCCACACAGGGTATCGAAGAGGCGATCGCGACGGCGTGTTCCCTCCTCGATCTGGTGGTCATTCCCGGCGTCGAGATCGGCACCGACATCCCAAACGGCGAGGTGCATATCTTGGGATATTATGTCAACTTCCGCGACCAGGCGTTTCAAAGTCAGTTAGAGATGTTGCGGGAGTCGCGTTTGGGCCGGGCAAGAAATATGATCGCCAAGCTTGCCGACATGGGGATTAGAATCGAATGGAGCCGGGTTCAGGAGATCGCCGGAAACGGCGCTGTCGGTCGGCCCCATATCGCCCAGGCAATGTTCGAGAATGGCCATATTAATTCCCTTCAGGAGGCTTTCACGAAGTATATCGGGCGCAATGGTCCCGCTTACGCTGAGCGATTCAAGCTGACTCCAACCGGGGCTGTCCAACTAATCACCAGTGTGGGGGGACTGCCAGTTATAGCCCACCCCGCCGACATCCGGGGACTTGAGGCCCTGGTCAAGAAGCTTAAGCCCGCAGGTCTTGTGGGAATCGAGGCCTACTACGACGGGTATCCGCCTGAGGTAGTCGGGAACATGGTGAAACTGGCCAATAAGTATGACCTGATACCTTGCGGCGGAAGCGACTTTCACGGTCGAACGCCGGAAGAGGAATCTGATCTCGGATCAACGAGAGTGCCACCAGAGTCGGCTCAACGCCTGCTGGCGCTTGCCCAGCAACATCTTTGTGGAAGGTAGCTAGAATGATTGATGCCAGAGGTATCCAGGACATCCTCCCCCATCGTTATCCCTTCTTACTGGTCGACCGGATCATCGAACTGGAAAGCGGCGCCAGGGCCGTGGGCATAAAGAACGTCACCGTCAACGAATACTTCTTTCAGGGCCATTTCCCGGGCAATCCTATCATGCCGGGAGTGCTGATAGTAGAGGCACTGGCCCAGGTGGGAGCGGTGGCCATCCTCAGTCTCGAGGAAAATCGGGGCAAGCTGGTACTCTTTGCCGGCATCGACGGGCTCCGCTTCCGTCGACCTGTCGTTCCCGGAGATACTCTCCGTCTAGAAGTGTCCCTTACCAAGATTAGAGGCCCGGTAGGCAAGGGCGCGGCCAAAGCCACGGTTGACGGACAGATCGCCGCCGAAGGAGAGCTCACCTTCGCCCTGTCCCCGGCCAGTATCTAAACACAAAGGCACCAAGACACTAAGGGGTGGTGCCCGGAGAGAGCTCTTCTGGGGAAATGGCCCGCCGGAAATCACTGGCCTGCCGCTTGCGGATGGGCGAACGACCGTTCAGCCATCCGGGGGTACGAGACCTACGGATCGGAATGTACGCCCACCACTTCGCCTATCATCTTGGGGCTTTAGTGACTTTGTGTTTCCTGTCTCCCGCGGCTTGCGCCAGGACTCTTCCTGTGATAGTATTTCCCCGACCTGAATCTTGCGGGAATTGTGGTAGAGAACATGGGGCAACTGCGCGATCTCTTTGTGGGCCTCTCCTGTCGTCTGCTTTCTTTGCTGATTTCCGTTTTCGTACCTCCTTTCCCTGCGGACCGCCAATTCTCCTCTATCGTCGTCTTCAAGCCCTGCTGCATTGGCGACGTAGTGAACGCCACGCCCGCTCTTGCCGCTCTCCGGCAGGCCTATCCGAAGGCCCGCATTGCCTTTGTGGTAAGCACTTGGGCCAAAGAGGCCATTCAGCATAACCCTGTGATCGACGACTTGATCGAGTGCGGTAACGTCGGGAGCGGCCACAAGCAAGATTGGCGGGAATACATGTCTCTGGTTAACCGGCTGCGCAAACGTGGATTCGAGTTGGCCGTTGTCCTCGACCGATCGCCGCTAATCAGCCTCATTCCGTTTCTCGCCAGAATCCCCCACCGGGCCGGTATCGATAGCTCCGGTCGCGGCTTCTCACTCACAGTCAAGGCCCCCTGGCGGACGCACAGGCATGAGGCCGAACTATATCTTGACGTCGTGCGGGCGCTGGGCATCAGGCCGGGCGAGCACAAGACCGTTTTTCACGTGGCGGAGGCCGACCAAACCAGTGCGGACCGCATTCTCGACGAGGCGCTGAGCGCAATAAGCAAGAAAAAAGAGGCGGGAAAGCTGGCGATGATACATGCCGGTGGCGCCGTCAACCCTGGCATGACCCTCTCTGCTAAGCGCTGGCTCCCGGAACGTTACGCCGATACGGCTCGCCATTTGATACACGATGGCTGGACGGTACTTCTGGTCGGCGCTGTCTCTGACAAGCCAGTGGTGGATGGTATTCTGGGCTCTCTGACCATGGACGGTTCCTCCACCTTTGCCGGGGGAGTAGTTGATCTGGTCGACAAGTTGAGCCTCGGCGAATTGGCCGCCGCCGCCCGCCGCTGTGACCTCTATGTGGGCAACGACTCCGGGCCTACTCATATTGCCGCGGCTACCGGGACGCCGACAGTAGCCATTTTCGGACCATCCACACCGGAGATGTACGCACCGTTCGGTCCGAAGACTGTCGCAGTCTATAATCAGGTTCACTGCAGTCCCTGCTTCGTAAACGGCCGATTCGCCTCGAACTGTCGCAACTACAATTGCATGCAGGCAGTAGAAGTTGAGGACGTTTGGCGGGCTATTGGGAGCGTGCTATCACAACCATGACGAGAACCAGACGGGAGCAAATCAGGCTATCACTGTTGAAGGCGTTGGCCTTCGTGACCTTTCCCCCAGATCTGTCAAGGCTGGACCGGGAGGCAAAGATACTTTTAGTCCGTCCCGACCACCTCGGAGATGTTCTGTTCACTACCCCGGCTCTCCGACTTCTCCGCCAGACACTGCCCAAGGCCAGGATAACCTACCTCGTCGGTCCATGGTCGCGTAGCGTCATAGAGGGCAACCCCAACGTCGACGAGGTTCTGACCTGCAGCTTCCCCGGCTTTGCCCGCCGACCCAAAACCTCGCTGATCGGACCTTATTTCGCCCTTCGACGAGAGTCCCGACGCCTGCGCACTCGGGAATTCGACTTGGCCATCAATCTTCGCTTTGACTTCTGGTGGGGAGCCATGCTCACCTATTTCGCCGATATTCCCCATCGTATCGGCTACGCCACTGAGGAGACCAAACCATTCCTCACCCTGGCCCTCCCCCACTTCGAAGGCCAGCACGAGGTACTACAGAATCAACGACTGGCGGAGGTGGCCGTCCGGCTAGCAGGCGCCGATCTGGCCAGTCTCAATGCAGACAGAGAACAAGCCGGCCTCGAGTTCCACGGTCGAAAACAGGATGAGGACTTTGCCGATAATTGGTTGACTCCGGTCTTAAAAGGTGTGCCTTTTGCCGTTATCCACCCGGGCAGCGGCTCTCCGGTAAAGCTATGGCGGCCGGAAGGCTTTGCCAGAGTGGCCGACGCGCTGATCGAGCGTTTTGGCTTGCCGGTGGTGATCAGCGGCTCAAATGAGGAGGCGTCATTGGTCGCGGAGATCAGGCAGAATATGCAGGAGAAGGCGGTCGAGCTCATCGGCGCCGAACTTGGGCAACTGGCCAGTGTTCTCGGGCGCAGCAGAGTGGCCATCGGCGTCGACAGCGGTGTCATGCATCTCGCCTCGGCGGTCTCCACTCCCACCGTCCGCCTCTACGGCCCGGTAGACGACGCCACTTTCGGTCCATGGGGCGAGCAAGGTCAACATGTGGTCGTCAAGTCCTCGATGGAATGTATTCCCTGCAATAGGCTTGATTATCGACCGAATGAGCTAGAGAACCATCCCTGTGTGAGAATCATCGAGGTTGAACAAGTCCTTGCCGCCGTAGAGCAGGTGCTGGGGAGCCGCAAATGACCGTCCCCTCTTTCTTCATGCCAGTACGCCCAGTCCTTTGTCATGGCGACCCCGTCCTTTGTCATGGTGACAGCGAGATGACGTCAACCAAGACCATCAGTGGTCGGCGCCTCAAAAACTGGCTACGCCATTTCGTCTTCCGCGCGGTTTGGCTGATCGCCGCTGTCATAGGTCTAGCCGCCCTGCCCTTCGGCCGGCGACGCGGGGATTTCGACCGCAAATCTATCAGCAAGATCCTCGTGATCAGGCTTGACCTTCTTGGCGACCTCGTGCTATCACTGCCAGCAATTCAGGCCCTCCACGAAGCCTATCCCGACGCTTCCATCTCCCTGCTGGCCCTGCCCTACACGGCACCCCTCTTCAGCCAGCATCCGGATCTCAAGCAGATCTTCACCTTCGACGTCAACCGGCTACGACCTTCCGGCGAGATGTTGAGCCCCCGCCCTTATCGCGACCTTTGGAACCTGCTGAGACGCCTCCGGGCCGAACACTTCGATCTCGCCGTTAGCCTTCATGGTCCCTGGTCCAGTCTGTTCGCCTTCGCCAGCGGCGCTCCCTTCCGCGCCGGCTATCGTGATGAGAGCTTTCCTTTCATGCTGAACCTGGCGATTCCCGGCAAGCGCTACCGCCAGAGGCGGCACGAGGCCGACTACTGTCTCGATCTGGCGTATTCACTGGGCGCTCCGGCCGGCGCTTATGTGCCCGTTTTGACGCCTTCTCCCGAAGCAATCGCTGCCATCGATCGACTGATCGGCAAGGGTTTAGGCGATTTTGTGATAATCCATCCGGGAGCTACCAATGGAGCTGCCAAGCGCTGGACATCGACGGGAATGGCGGCCTTGGCAGACAAGCTGATTGGCGGGGACAATCTGAAAGTCGTATTTACCGGCTCGAAGGGCGATCTGCCAGTCGTCGAGGCCGTCACGAAGCAGATGCGTTGCACGCCCCTCGTTCTGGCCGGCAAAACTACGATTCCCGAACTGGTCGCCTTGATCGCCCGTTGCCGTCTCCTCGTCAGCGGCGACACCGGTCCGATGCACATCGCCAACGCCCTCGGCGTGCCGGTCGTAGCCATTCACGGCCCTACCGACCCCGCTCTTTCCGGCCCCTACGGAGGCTCCGCCACCGTCGTTCGCCACGACGTTCCCTGCGGTCCCTGCTACGACCTCAGCGAAGTAGCCGACTGCCCGAGACACGATCCAATCTGCATGACCAGCATCACCGTGGAGGAAGTATACGCCGCGGCGAAGAGGCAGATCGTGGGAAGACACCGATGAGCGAGCCCGATCAGAGGCCCAGAAGAGCGGCGGCGTTTTTGTAAAATATCTTCTCTTTTGTCTCTTCTGGCCAGGGCAAAGCCTCTATGGCCGTTACTACAGCCGCATGGCTGGCTCTGGCAAAGGGAAAGTCAGTACCCAAAATGATTTGCCCGGCATTCAAGTAGTCGAGGCCACAGTTCATGGAGATCTCGCTATAGGACAGCGCCGTGTCGAAGTACATCTGCCGGAAGAAGCCACTAGGGGGCTGACTCAAGCGCTGTCGTACCACAGTATCGAGGACGGGGGCAGAATCGATCCGGTTGGCGATGAAAGGCAGGGCCCCACCGAGGTGGCTCAGTATGATCGGGAAATTGGGGTACTTCTCTCTCACGCCACTGAGCACAAGCCGGCTGGCTGCCACGCAGGTCTCGAAGATGAATCCCAGAATGCGGGTCAACCCGAAGTCGCGAGCCAAGGGCATCCCCACTGGCTCCATGGGATGGATGTGCGCGGGCAGACGCAACCGGTCCAACTCTTCGTAGAAAGGCCAGAATTCCGGATCGTCAAGGGGCCTCCCTACAATATTGGAGCCGAGGGCAACCCCAACCATGCCCGGCAGCCGCCGAGCCCGATGGAGTTCCTCTATGGCCCCGAGCACGTCAGTGAGGGGCACAGTTATAAAGGCGCGAAAGCGCTCGGGATAGGCGCTACAGATCTCGGCCAGCGAATCATTGCATATTTGAGCCAGGGCGAGGCTCATTCGTTTATCAGAGAAGAAAGCGCCCGGCGCCGAGACCGAAAGTACCTCAAGGTCTATCTGCGCCGCTGCCATGTCCCTCAGTCGTGATTCCGCCCCGTCCCAAGTCAGTGGACCCTTCACCGAGATGCCGGTCCGCTCCCTAATATCCTCCAACAGCCCGCATCTATCAAGTTGCCGGACATACGGCAGCGGGTAGCAGTGACTATGAATGTCGATCTTCATTTTCTCCTCCTCGCCCAATATCTCGCCATTCCAACTACAGTTGGCAGCACCCGACAAGGCCCAATTATGGAACCCCGTTTGCCGGCTGTCAAGAGAGGGATCGTTGTGTCTTGTTCACTGGAGAAAACGGAAGGGCAAGACCAGTTGATTGCTGCCACAAGACAAAGTATAATTGAGAGCAGCAAGTATCCCCCGATTCGACGAGCGTCACCAAAATAGTGTCAGTCTGGAAGGTGATTGAGCGTGGCAAGGCGTTCTGTTGGTCCTGGCACCAATCCTGCGCCCCGGCGTGTCTTTG
>JAUSEJ010001004.1 GCA_030650265.1 Dehalococcoidia bacterium
ATAAGGCAGGGTCGGCATCTTTCCACCTCTCTAGCCAGTCGGGTTGGAAAGAAGCTTACCCCGCTTTTCACATTATGTCTATTAATGGATAAAGTCTAGGTAAGGGCTCTTGGGGTTAATGCGCACAAATGCCCCTGTGCCGCTCTTCATGAACATGCGGCTCGGACGCAGCATCTGCCCCTGGGCCAGTCTGGACGGATTCTTGTCGACCAGTTCTTTGAGGGTCACATCATCGAACTTGTTCTGGTAGGTACCCGTGGCGGCTTTCCATTCGCTCGCCTTGTCAAGGTCCCCACTGTCTCTGACACCTCGTCCCCACATCTCCCATTTGACGATGGAGTCCGTGGGAATAGTCGGGTACTTCTTTTGCAGCTCAGCAATCCGGGTCATTGTTTCTCTCCTTTCATTGTTTGGCTCGCCTGGGCCTCTGGGGGCAGAATCCCCCGACGCTACGGGTAACAGCTCCGCATTTCTTCCACCGTTGCCTGATTGGTCGATAGGCAATTGAATCGGAGTGCGAGAGTCGTCAGGTCAAGATCCTTTGCAATCGCGAGTTCTTCTTGGGCCATGAAGGTCGTCTTTGACTGTATCGTCTGCCGTAGACGCTCATTGGGGGTCGTCGTTGACCGTAGTCAGACTTGGAAGAGTATTTTGAGGTCGTCTTTGACTCTCTTCGGCTATGACGCCATCTTGGGCTGCGTGGCATCTAAGCCCCGAGATGATATCATCTCGATGCATTCGCGTCAATGGACGCCGGGTTTCTTCTGCAACTCATCAATCCGGCTCATTGCCTTCCTCCTGGTTGAGCTTCTTCAACCTACTAGCCGATCTTAACATAGGATGCGAGCAGCGTCTTCCCAAATTCTGACTAATCTGATTGGTAATGTCGTAATAAAGGTAAACCTTTTTGTACAAGCCGTAACATGATTCTCTTTCTGCTCCTGCGAAACTTAGATGAACAGTTACCTACCCTTTTTCCCGACGTCTATACTCCGGCAATTTTCCGGAGCTCTTCGATGGCGGATTCGGCGAAGGCCCGACCGCGATCTGAGCGGGGTTGAGCGCTCGTTCCGGCCGTGACCACCTGGGCCGGCGATGTATCCTGCTTAACTGCCTCGACTGTCATTTCCCCGACAATCATGGACGAATTGCAATCCATGGGTTCCTTGACGATTCTCACGTTTCCTTTGATGCCTACGGCCAGGTCATCCGGACCGAAGGCTTCCAAGCAGGCAAAAGCCGAACGCCTGATGTTCATGGTGGTAACGTTGCCTTCCAGCAGGCCAATGAGAAGGGTGCGGTCGTCCTTGGCGACGATCAGATTAACGGGAGCCGTATGAGGGGTGCCATCCTCATCGATCGTGGCGCAGACGCAGACGGTCATGGTAGGCTTCTCGTTGAAGATGGCCACGAAGTCGATTATTTTGGTCTCGCCCGGTTTCCTGGCTGCGTTGAAGATGAGACTGTTTCCTACGTCTCGGGACATGGTAGCCTCCCAATTCTTGCTGAATTCGGGCGTTTCACCATCAGGGCATCTCTTGCTGCTCTGCCTCGCCGGACTCCTACCCGTCTGAAAGTCCGCGATTAGTGTCCCGTTTGCCAGAGGTGCTGCTGCGTCCGATCCGGCTTGAGTCTTGGTTGAGTTCTTCTCGTCGCGCTAAGCCAAGACGGGTCAGGCGCAGACCGACAACTTGCTCATCTCTTAGTGCTGACTTAGTCTCCTGTTCAAGAGCTTGCCAGCGATCATGTTCCGGAGAATCGCTGGCGCTCCCCCGGCAACCGGCGAAATCATGCCGTCGCGCCAGATCCGCTGGATGGGAAAATTCATCGTGGTGCCATCGCCGCCATGAAGGATCATCGCCATCTGCGTCACTTTGGTGACCATCTCGGCGCCATATAGCTTGGCCATGGTGGTCTCCATCAGTTGAGGATACTTTCCATTGTTACTCCCGTCCTGCTATTTCCGCCCCATGTCTTTCCGGATACTCGCAGAGAACGATGCTGACGCCGAAGCAATCCTTGGGATGGAACTGCGCCTCTCTAAGCGTCCCACCGCCCGGTCGTGACATTACCCTCATACCCATAGATTCACAATGCGCAACCGCCGCATCGAGATCGGGCACCTTGAAACAAAGGCTGAACATTCCCTCCCCCCGTTTTTCGAGGAACTTGGCGAAGGCCGAATCGGGAGACGTCGATTCCACTATCTCCAGACCAATCGGGGAGAATTTGACTCGAACATTGATACTTTCGTCTTCGGTGGGAGTCTCGCTAAATGTCGTACCGAGCATCTCTGCGAAGAACTTCGTTGCCTTCTCCATGTCCTTGACGGCTATGTGTACGCGGTCGAGTTTCTCTGCCTTGATCACGATTTTCCTCCAATTTCTTTTGCTGCCTCTTTGCCTAGCCGGTACTTCTTTCTGCCACCAATGGCCTCGAGGTACCCCCTACTTACCAGGTCTTCACAGGTCCGTTCAGCAAAGTCCGGGGGAATCGACAGTTTGGCAGCAACCACGAAGCCCTCAGCAAAGGCTTCATTGTTCTTTTGGATCGCTCCGAGAATCGCCAGTTCCAGATCGTTCAGCGCCATGGGTTCCTCCTTTTCATTTATTTCTAACTGGTCTCTATTTATGCTGGTCGAATTTCCTGTTCAATAGTCGGCCGCCCGGCATTCAGGCAAAATCATAATAGCACCGTGGCTGTTTGCCGTCAATCCCGGTCTTGCTGTCTCTTGGGGCTTACCGTATACTACCTCCAATGGAGACCAAAGGCGCTCAGGGCCTAGTTAATGGATTCGCAATCAGGCAGCGGCACTTCGCCGGTGATATGCTTTTCTATGCGCCTGGCCTCAAACGCTATGAGACCGAGGAGTTCGTTCCCCAGAATCTCCATAGCTTCGTTCCCCTCAGCATAACCGGATCGCAGTGCGCCCTACAGTGCGACCACTGCGAGGGTAAGCTGCTCGAGTCCATGCGGGCCGTTGAGGGTCCGCAAGATCTCCTGGATTTGTGCGCCCGATTGGCCGGGCAAGGAATGAAGGGCGTGCTGATTAGCGGCGGCTGCGATTCCTCGGGGAAGGTCCCGTTGGAGCGATTCGCCGCGGCTCTGGCGCAGGTGAAACGGGAGTTCGGGCTAAAGGTTCTGGTGCATAGCGGGCTTCTTGATGCGGAGTCTGTCGCTATGCTATCCGGGATCGGCGTTGATGGCGTCATGCTCGATATTATCGGCGCCGCGCAGACTATCCGGTCGGTCTACCATCTGGAGGCGGACGTCTACAGCTACGAGCGATCTCTCGGACTTCTGGCTCAGCATGGCATACCCGCCATGCCCCACATCGTGCTGGGGCTACACTTTGGCCAGATAATGGGCGAGGATCGGGCGCTAGAGATGATTGCCCGGTATCCCGCCGCCGCGCTGGTCCTCGTGGTCATCACGCCGCTGGCCGGGACGGCGATGGGCGAGGCAGCG
>JAUSEJ010001008.1 GCA_030650265.1 Dehalococcoidia bacterium
GAGCATCAGGGGTTTCCAAAAGATCAACGAAAGCGATATGTTGCTCTTTCCCGACGCCTCGACGGCCATAGTCGACCCGGTTCTCAAAGTGCCTACCTTGAGCATAATCTGCGATGTTCGTGATCCCCTGACCCTGGAGGCATACTCGAGAGACCCCCGCTACATAGCAAAAAAGGCGGAGGCCTACCTCACCAAGACGGGGATAGCGACGACCAGCTTTTGGGGACCCGAGGTCGAGTTCTTCATTTTCAATGAAATGCGCTTCGACCAGACCAGCCATAGTGGCTACTACTTCATTGATTCCGAAGCGGGCATCTGGAACTCCGGCGGAAACGGCGACAAGCCCAACCTTGCCTACCGTCCCCGCCACAAAGAAGGATATTTCCCCGTACCGCCGACCGACAAAATGCAGGACTTGCGGTCCGAGATCGTCCTCCGCCTGATCGAGGCCGGCATCGACATCGAAGTGCACCACCACGAAGTGGCCACTGCCGGGCAGGCCGAGATCGATATGCACTACGGCACTCTCGTCAAGATGGCCGACTCGGTGCTGCTCTACAAGTACATCATCAAGAACATCTGTCATGAGAAGGGCTACACGGCCACATTCATGCCCAAGCCTCTCTTCGGGGATAACGGATCGGGGATGCACGTCCACCAGAGCCTCTGGAAAGACGGCGTCAATCTGTTCTACGATCCCAACGGATATGGCATGCTTAGCGACATGGCCAGATGGTACATTGGTGGACTACTGGCCCACGCGCCGGCCCTTCTGGCCTTCGCCGCTCCCACGACCAACTCTTATCGCCGCCTGGTGCCCGGTTACGAGGCGCCGATTAACCTGGTCTACTCGCAGCGCAACCGGAGCGCCTGCATTCGCATTCCAACTTATTCTTCCAGCCCGAAGGCGCGGCGCATCGAGTTCCGGCCCCCGGATCCGAGCTGCAATCCCTATTTGACCCTTCCCGCCCTTTTGATGGCCGGTCTGGATGGCATTCGCCGGAAAATCGAGCCACCGGCGCCCGTCGACAAAGATCTTTACGACCTGGAACCCGAGGAAGCGGCGCAGATCAAGTCCACACCCGGGTCTCTGGGAGAGGTTCTGGAGGCGCTCGAAAACGACCACGACTTCCTGCTCGAGGGCGGGGTGTTTACCGCCGATGTGATCGACGAGTGGGTTGCCTACAAGCGAAAGCACGAGATCGAACCGATCGCCTTAAGGCCGCATCCCTACGAGTTCTTCCTCTACCACGACATCTAGCCAAGACCAAAGACCAAGGCGCTTACGACCAAAGACGCCCGACTATTCCAGTAAATAGTCGGGCGTCTTTTCCTTTATGTTACCTTCT
>JAUSEJ010001014.1 GCA_030650265.1 Dehalococcoidia bacterium
CGCTGGGAAATCGGCATTCAAATCGATAAGCAATTTTTTGATAGGGTGGATGAGACCTGGGTTTTGGGCGTCGTGACGCAAGTTTTGTCGGCCGGGGACGTAGCGGCCGGGGCCGAGGTAAGCCTGGTGGTGACCGGCGACGAAGAGGTCAGGGAACTAAATCGAACCTACCGGGGATTTGACGAGCCGACGGACGTTCTATCTTTTGCGATGTCCGAAGAGGCAGAGGGCCAGGCCGGTGAGGCGCCCATTCCGTTTGTGCTGCCTCCGGACTTGTGTCAAATGGGCGATGTGGTGATCTCCTATGAGTCGGCCGAACGGCAGGCGCGGGAGCGGGGTGTGGCCGTGAAGAGTGAACTAGCCCTCTTGATCGTGCATGGAGTGCTCCATCTTCTTAGTTACGACCATGCCGAGCAAGCTGAGGAACGAGTTATGAGGGCGAAGGAACAGGCGGTTCTGTCACAGATATGATACCAGAACGGCGACCACACGATTCTAGCAAGAAGTTCTTCAAGGCTATTGGTCCCGGTATCTAGTTAGCCTGCCACTTCAGTGGCAGGGATCCCCAGACAGACCAATATCGTTCTCAGCGCTCTCCGCGTCCCGGGCGGCGGATTACACAGGAGGCAGGCGTATGGCTTCACAATCGCTCTATCGCAAATGGCGTTCACAGGCATTTTCAGAGGTGGTCGGACAGGAACCCATAACGCTAACGCTGCAAAATGCTCTGTCCACAGGTCGTATCGCCCACGCTTATCTCTTTTGCGGCCCCAGAGGTACCGGTAAGACCAGCAGCGGACGCATTATGGCCAAGGCTCTCAATTGCCGCCAGCGCAAAGAAGGCGAGCCCTGCAACGAGTGCGACAACTGCCTGGCGGTTACCGAGGGACGGGCCCTCGATCTGATTGAGATCGATGCCGCTAGCAATCGAGGGATCGACGAGATCCGCGACCTGCGGGAGAAGGTAAGGTTTGCCCCCGCGCAGTCCCCATACAAAGTTTACATAATAGACGAAGTTCACATGTTGACCACCGATGCCTTTAATGCTCTTCTCAAGACCCTGGAGGAGCCCCCCGCCCATGTGATCTTCATCCTCTGCACTACAGAGGCTCATCGGGTGCCCGCTACCGTCATGTCCCGCTGCCAACGCTTCGACTTCCGCCGGATCTCGTTATCGGCGGCCGTTGGGAGACTGAAGTACATCTGCGACAACGAGGGAATTGAGGTCGACACTGCCGGCCTCGAGCTTGTGGCAAAAGCGTCGTCGGGAAGCCTGCGTGATGCCGAGAACGTGCTCGACCAGCTTATCGCCTACTATGGTGAGCACATCGACGTCGGCCAGGTGCGGGATCTTCTCGGGATGGTCGGGGATGTGAGAATGGCCAGGCTGGTCGGGCATCTCGTCCGGGGCGAATTGTCCGATGGCTTGCGAGTCATTAACGATGTAGTGGCCGACGGCCATGACCTGAGGCAGTTCAACCGTGAGATGGTGGACCAATTGCGCAGTCTGCTTTTGGTCAAGGTTGGATCGTCAGCGCTCGTGGAGGCCAGCCGGGAGGAACTGGCGGACCTGGAATCTCTGGCTAGCGCCATCGCTCTTGAGGAGTTGATTGGCGCGACGAAGATATTTAGTCAGCTTGACCTCCGTTATGACGGCCAGTCCTCCCTGCCCATCGAGCTGGCCCTTGTAGAATGCCTGTTGGACCGGCAGAAGGTTCGGGCGGAAGTGCCTCGACCGGACGTTGCTCCGGCCATTGGTTCGACCGTCCGCATGGGAGAAACCGAAAGTGGCATCTCGCGGCTCCCACCTTCTATGGTGCCCGACGCAGGTACGATGTCGTTGGACTCCGGTTCCGTTGAGGCTATTCGCGGCCCCGCCCCGGTAATCCGTTCAGTTAAGGAGCCTCGAGCCGTGGAGGAGCGACTTCCGGCTGATGGCCGATCGCTTTCCCCGATCGTGGACGCCGCGGATCCCGGCGATTTCGTGAAGGCAAACTGGAGCCGGGTGCTGGAAATGCTGCGCTCTGAGAATAGGGCGCTCGAGACGTACATTGTTCCCGGTAACACAGATGGCCCCTACGCCGTCGACGGTGAGCGGGTGATTTTGGGAGTTGGCTATGATGTGCATAAGAGCACGTTGGACAGGCCCCAGCACAAGAAAACCGTGGAGGACGTACTCAAGCGGGCGTTGGGAAAGAAGTACGTCGTCCAGTGCGTGGTAGTGCCGAAGGGCGAGGATGATCGCCTAAAGCGGGCGGCCGAAGACCCGGTGATTCAAGAGGCCTTGAAGCACGGGGCCAGAATAGCCAAGGTTGAATGAGCGATAAGGAGAACAGTCTATGAATCAGAACATCATGCGCCAGGCCCAGCAGTTGCAGGCAAAGATGGCCAAGATTCAAGAAGAGTTGGGAAACGAGACGGTCGAGGGAAGCGCCGGTGGCGGCGCGATCAAGGTCGTAGTGAGCGGCCATCTCATGGTGCAATCCGTTACCGTCTCGC
>JAUSEJ010001019.1 GCA_030650265.1 Dehalococcoidia bacterium
ACGAGACAGTTATCGGGCTTGAAGTTCACGCCCAACTGTTAACGAAAAGCAAGATGTTCTGTTCCGATAGCGCCGAGTATGCCAACGCGGCGCCAAATACCCACGTCTGTCCGGTTTGCCTGGGCATGCCCGGAGTGTTGCCCGTGATCAATGAGAAAGCAGTCGAGTATGCCATAATGACGGCGCTTGCACTCAACTGCTCCATTCCCGGACTCACCAAGTTCGACCGCAAGAACTATCACTACCCCGATCTAATGAAGGGTTATCAAATTTCTCAGTACGACCTGCCCCTATCGCAAAAAGGATGGCTTCTCATCGAGTTGGAGGGGCAGCAAAAGAGAATTGGCGTCACGAGGGTTCACCTCGAAGAAGACACTGCCAGGCTTCTTCATCGCACTGTAGCCTGGGATGAGTCGTACAGCCTTGTAGATGTTAACCGATCGGGTGTTCCTCTGATGGAAATCGTCGGCGACCCGGACCTCCGCTCCCCTGAGGAGGCCCGTCAATATCTCATTAAACTACGCTCGATTCTCCAATACCTTGGCGTGTCTTCGGGAAGCATGGAAGAAGGCAGCTTTCGCTGTGATGCTAACATCAGCATCCGGCCGGTCGGTAGCAGTGAATATGGTGCCAAGGTTGAAGTCAAGAACATGAATAGCTTCAAGGCCGTTTATCGGGCTCTAGAATACGAGGCGAGGCGACAACGGGAGGACGTTGAACGGGGCATTCGCATCGTCCAGGAGACGAGAGGTTGGATAGAGGAGAGAGGAGTTACGGTTAGCCAGCGCACCAAGGAATTCGCTCACGATTACCGTTACTTTCCCGAGCCGGATCTACCCTCGTTTGTTTCAACACCGGATTGGGTGGAAAGTATCAGGGCCAAACTACCCGAACTTCCCGATGCCAGACGAGATCGGTTTATGGCCCGGTACGGATTGTCCTTGTATGACGCTAGCCTGCTGATCACTTCCAGGACTATGGCCGAGTTCTTTGAGGCCTGTATGCGGGAGACTGACGGCGGGGAGATGGCCGGCCAACTGGAGAGGAAGGCAAAATCGGTTAGCAATTGGCTTCTCGGTGA
>JAUSEJ010001031.1 GCA_030650265.1 Dehalococcoidia bacterium
TGAAGCGGTTGCTGCCATTGACGAGGTTCGTGCAAAGAGACCTGGATCCATTGAGACGAAAGGCCAGGAAGATGCGGTACAGGCGTACGCTAAGCTGGAAAGTTAAGAGGCGGTTGGTGTCACCTCATGTCGACAGGTAACTTTTCGATGAATTGTGTGACGCCCTACACAAGATGAATTGTGATATCTATTTTACGCCCATATCGTCATGCCCATGTTCGTTCAAAGGTAGCAATTGGGAAAAAACGAGAGGGTAGCTTTTAAGCTACCCTCTTTAGTGTCGATTGAACATTCTGACGTTTTGTGACCTTGATGAGGAGATCGAAACTGCTGAGGATTACCAAGGTAGCTTTTACAGGTGAAAGTTAATCGGGGCGGCAGGCTGGCACGATAATGAATCCTTCTTCAGCGTCGCCGAACCATCGATAGTTATCCTTACTGAACTCATCGGCAGCTACGGCGCAAAGGGCAGCATCTACGAAATCAATATTGGGGAGCCCGCTTACATCGTAGCCTCTATTTTGCAGAGCCTCGCGGCGCACTGTCGATTTAGGTTTCGCAGAAATTACCTGGCCTGCCATGGCCCATACAATGGCGTGGGGGAATGTTTCAATACATGTCAGACTATCTGTTCGTTCTCCATTAAAGATAGGGTAGTGGTGAGATTCCAAGCACTCATACAGTTTTTCCCCGTTTAACATCCAGTTATAGAAGGCGCGAAGCAGGGCTTTCTACCTAGTAGGCGAAGAGAAACACCAGATGCCATGTTTCATCAACTCGCGCTCAGCCAGGCGTGATGAGCTAGATTGGCTCCACCGGCATGGAGCATCTACGGCTACAACCCTCGCCTTGTGCTCAAGACACCAATCGACAATCACAGCGGGATTAGGATTTGTCGTTTTCTCCACGAACTTACCGTCATGTAAAGCTACGGCATGAAAACCTTTTTGTTCACCGCCCACATCGATTCCTACGACCGTTGGGTTCATTGTTCTTCGCCCCAGACGCGGGCGAGGGTGGTCTTAATTTTCTTTTCGAAGCGGGCGATTAGTTCGCGGTTGGCGGCAACCAAGGCCTGTTCGACTTCGATTTCGGCGACGATAGCTTGTTGGGTGGCGAGGGGCGGGAGGGGGATGGGATAACTCGCAAGAGACTTTGCGTTGATGTTCGACTGGCCAATTGCACGAGTGGCGAACTGCTTAATACCCTGCTGAAAGCTCTCCGAGTTCATGAAGGCGTTAATGAAGAATGGATCAGCTTTCTCATCTGCGATTATGATTCGGATTAGGTAGGATGCAAAACAGTAGTCCCCCTCCAGATCGAAGATTCCGGTGCGGCCGACATGCTCGAAACTGTTAGTGCGATTGAACAGAATGTCGCCACGAGTGAGCCGATACTTCTCGAACTCATCAGCTGGGATTTCAGCACATTTCATGTCACCCCTATCAACACACTTTCCCTCGACAAGCTCATTCATGCGGAAGGTTTTGAAACCTGAACACTCGGTGTTCAGTGGGACGGACAGGCCATACTGAATCTTCTCGCATACCTCTCCCAACTCTATCATTGGCCAGTCGGGGTCGATGGGGATGTGGGGATGGTAGTTATCGAGGACTGCGCGGGCGCCGTCGATGACCTTCTGGTAGCCCTCGATCTCCGCTACAATCTCTTGCTGTATCTCTAACGGCGGCAGGGGGATTTTAAACTCAGACAGGGACTTGACGTTGATTCCCGCTTGGCCAACCCATCTGGTTGCCCTCTCGTTGAATTGCCCTTTGCGCCATGCGCTGTGCAGTAGCAGGGCGAGAAAGTGAGGCACGCACAGGTCGCGGTTAACCCGGATGCGCGTCATGTGGTTGGAGAACCCGCCTCGTATGGTGGTTTCAATAAGGCAGGTCTTTCCAATCAGTTCCTTGCTATTCGTATTGTTAAAAAGCACGTCGCCGGGTTCGAGGGCATAGCCTTCGCGACCATTGTACTCGTCCTCAGATATGTGCTTCGTTCCCTCCGGTACGAACTCCCCCTCTTCGTTGATGTTCATTGGCCGCAAGTGGGGAACGCCAACGATGTCCACACCTGACTGACCACTGGCAAATCCGGCTTGCACTTCAGCCGCGATCTCTTTGATTGAGCGAAATGGGAACACCGTTAAGGCGGCACCGTTCACTCGATACCGCTCTCCGCTCAGGTTGTACTCCCCATTCGCCGCGACCTTAGCCTTCGCCGCGACCTTAGCCTTCTCCACGACCAGCCCGAGCGTGGGCCGAAAGTCGGCTACCGATTCCCCCGCCCGCAGGCGGCTCAGGTATTCGCCGATCTCGGCACGGGCCTGCGGCAGGTCGTTCTTGTCAATCTCGCGCCGCTGGGCGCCGAGGCCGAAGCCGTCGTTCTCGACTTTGAAGAAGGCGATGGTGCCGCTCTTCTTGGCCAGCGACTTGTCGAGGAACAGGATCGAGGTTTTAACGCCGGAATAAGGATTGAACACGCCTGCCGGGAGCGAAACGACGGCGACAAGGCTCTCTTCTACCAGCAGCTTGCGCAGTTGCTTGTAGGCGTTCTGGCTCTTGAAGATGATGCCTTCGGGGACGATGATACCGGCACGACCGCCGGGTCTGAGGTGCTCGGCCATGTAATCTACGAAGAGGACTTCGCTCCGCTTGGACTGCACCGAGAAGCGGTTGTGGGGCTTGATGCCGCCCTTCGGTGACATGAAGGGCGGATTGGCGAGGATGACGTCGGCATATTCGTTCCACCGATCCTGGCTGGTGAGGGTGTCGTATTCGTGGATGTGCGGGTCGGCGAAGCCATGCAA
>JAUSEJ010001034.1 GCA_030650265.1 Dehalococcoidia bacterium
CTGCATCAGAGATGGAACCGGGCGATCCGAACTTGACGGTAGTCAGCTTGCCAGCCGGGCTGGCCTGTGCTGCCGGAGCGATCGGGGCCGCCGGGGAGGGTTTGGCTGCCGCCGTAGGGGCCGTAGCTGCCGGCGGTGCGGACGTGGGTGGGGGCGAGGCCGCCGGGGCGCAAGCAGCAGCCACCATCAGGGCTGCCAGCAGCAGGGTCCCTATGCCCCAAGGCATCTTCCGAGCTTTTGAATTCATCCCTAACCTCCTACCTGCTTTACACGTGGCTTCATTGATCTCAACTTATCCCCTGTTCGAGCTGCCGGTCCTGATGGCGCCCATTCACCTGCAGCCTGGATTGCAGACTGTAAAACAGTCAACCTATTTGCTTGGCGCCATCGCCCGCCAGTTCGTCTGAAGAGTGGCGCCCCGTATTGTTAACAGCCGGAATAACGCGGATTCTACACCCAGCGTAGAGCTTTGTCAAGTCATTGCGCCCGAAATTCGTACGATTCGAATGCCTCAGCAGCGGGATGGCAGGCTACCCTCTCCGGCCATTATGCCCTTGACACCATTGGACCCTTTGGCATATAAGGTGTCTTACACGCGTGGCAACGGACGCCCGCGTTCCAAATGCCGCGTTGGTGTAGCCGTGCGGGCGTGGCCTCAATAGAGGTGAGGCGCTTGGGAGAGAAAGGAACCGTTTGCCATGGACACTAATCTGAGAAGCTTCCTCGGTGTGTTGGAAGATGAATCCCCTCAGGAGATCGTGCGGATCGATGAGCCGGTCGATGCAGCCAATTTCGAGGCTACGGCGATCCTTCAACTGCTGGAGAACCGGGGGCAGTACCCGCTCGTCGTTTTCGAACGGCCGAAAGACCTCAACGGCGAGATATCACGGTTTCCTTTGGTGACCAACGTTTATGCTTCCAGGCGCCGGTGTGCGGTCGCTCTTGGATTGCCCGAGGAGGCCTGGGCGCTGCCGTTGAGCCTTGAATATGCTCGACGCGAGACCGGACGCGTCGCCCCAAAGCTCGTTTCTCGGCAAGAGGCGGCGGTAACGGAAGAGACGGAGACGGGGGAGGACATCGACCTGCGCAAAATGCCGATCGTACGGCACCACCGGATGGACGCGGCGCCGTATATTGATATGACGGCCGTTATGCGTGACCCCGAGACCGGGGCTTACAACGCTGCCTTCCTGCGCACCATGTACCGGAACCCTCGCCAATTGGCGCTCTATATGTCGCCACGCCACAACTGGCAAATCGCACGGAGGTATGAGGAGGCCGGGAGGGACGTACCCGTGGCCCTGGTAGTTAGCCACCATCCGGCTTTCCACCTGGGGTCTCTCAACGTGGCCCCCTTCGGCCAGGACGACTATCAGGTCATCGGCGCCATTATGCAGCACCCATTGAATTTGACGCCTTCCGCTTCATTGGGAAGCGACTTCCTGATCCCTGCTGATGCCGACCTGGTGATCGAGGGGCGCGTCATCGTGGGGGCCAGGGACGCCGAGGGACCCTTCGGTGAGTTTCCCGGCTACTACGGGCCGCAAAGGCTATCGAGGGTCATCGAGGTCACTGCCATAAACCACCGCAGCGATGCGATGTTTCAAGACGTCTTTGTGGGGCATCGAGACAACTGGATCATCGGCGCTATTCCCAAGGAAGGGAGCCTTTACAATCGGGTCAAGGGCGTCGTGCCCAGTGTCAAGGGCGTGCACTTCCCCAATTCTGGCACGGGGCGCTACAATTGCTACGTGTCTATCGACAAGAAGGTCAATGGCGAGAGCAAGCAGGCCGCCCTCATCATCCTGGGCGAGTGCGACTTCGTCAAAAACATCATCGTGGTCGATGCAGACATCGATCCTTTCGATGAGGAGAAGGTGCTCTGGGCGGTGGCCACGCGGACCCAGGCCGATAGGGACCTTGACGTGATCAAGAACGTGAAGGGAAACCCCTTGGACCCGTCACAAACTGACGATATCATGACCGCGAAGTTGCTTATCGACGCGACCATGCCCGTAACATCGAAGTACGCTGCACGCGTGGACGTGCCGGCGGATGTGTTACAAAGAATCCACCTTGAGAAGTTCCTTCCAGGTGGCGTTCCAGGGAGCTGAGAGGAGGGGTAGATGCCTAGGATCTTCTGGGTGAGGTGTCCAAAATGCCAGGGGGAGTTCTGCTGCCATTACACTGATTTCCGGAATTCCGGTCAGAAGTTGCTTTGTCCCTTTTGCCAGGAACGATTCTCAGTGGACGAGAGCCCGGAGATACGGGAGTAGCCGGCACAGCCGCCATACCATTGGTAATGCAGTTGACCGCACGCTGCCGCTCCATGGCACGTTGACAGTCTATCGTTCATTCTAAGGTATTCGTTCCACGCGCCCTACTCGAATGAACATCCCCCGCCGATAGCCCGTTTCCGGGCAAGCTCAAAAGCCACGAAGTTGTTGCTCCCCAGCGCCGGAGGCGGGCCGTCGGCGCAAGATATGTGCAAAGGTAGGCCAGATAGACCATGGCGAGGAATTCCGTCACGAGCAGGAGACTGCGCAACTCTCGTGTCAATCCACCCATTTGGCATCTCCTCCCGAGCGAACGGTAGCACTTTGCATCACAGCCTGTGGATTAGACGGGCGGGCGAGGCAAAGTGCTGCCAGTTGGACGGCTTACATGCGGGACCGATCGTAGGTTGAGGTGCTGCGCGTTGCCGGTTGATCAAAGAGCGGCAAGATCACGCGTACGATGGCCCAGCCCACCAGGGCATAGACGAGCATCGCGATGAGCGACGGGACCTCCAGCACGATGCCTCCACTAGACGGACTGCCGGTCAGGCCGAAGAACGGCGACAGGAAGACTCCAGCGAAATTGTAGACGAAGCTAGCGAAGTCGTTGGCGGGGTTGGCGCCGATGAGCTTCAGGAAGACCCGCAGTCCGATCAG
>JAUSEJ010001037.1 GCA_030650265.1 Dehalococcoidia bacterium
GGAAGCGCGCGATTCCCTGACCGAAGGGTTCCGCTGGCTGACCAAAACGGGAGTATGGCCAATTTTCCTCAACGCGCGCATACCGCCGGGGTCCGTGTACGGCGCCCAGAAGGCCAATTTGGACAAACTTCCACCGACAGAGTTCTATTTGGAAACCTCCTGGGCGCACTATGAAGCAATGAAGGAGCAGGACCTCTTTCGGAAGCTGAACAAGTTCGGGAAATGTGGACTGTGTCACGACGTGGCTTACAAGGGTGAGATCGGGATGTTAGAATTGGCAGGAGACATGGGAAACTGGATGGCTGATAAGGTGCCCTTTGAAATGAACCCGAAGGCTCAGTTCATTGCGTCACTAAAATCACCGGCAAGCGCGCGATAAGGAGGACAAAGTGCCCAGGATACCAGATATCAGGCGTAGAGAGGACGTGCCCGAGGACAAGCGGCATATTTTCGATGCCATCGGTGAGGAAATGGGAAGCGTGGTGGTTCCGTTTTCTGTTCTTCTCAACAGCCCGGAGGTCGCCGGGCGGATGTCCAGCCTCAGGAAATATCTATTCTTCGAGTCGGCCATACCACCACTGGAAAAGCATCTCATAATGCTGATCGCCGGCAGGGAAACCGATTGGATTTATGGCTGGGGGAGGGTCGTCATCTGGTCCCGGGACGTAGGCGTCCGGGAGGAGGCAATCGACGCCATCGGCCGTCGCCTTCCCCTCGATGCGTTTACCGAGGAGGAAGCCGTACTCGTCGCCTACGGCCGGGAGATGATCGGCAACCATCGGGTGTCGGATGCCACCTTCGAGGCCGCCCGAGCCAGGTACGGGAATAAATGCCTGACCGAAATAACTGCCATGCTAGGCTACTACGCCGGGATAGCTCTCATGCTCAATGCATTCGAAGTAGAGGAACGCGCTGGCGTGCCACACCTACCTTGACGCCACAGTCGCATTAGCCACGGACTTCAGGCCGTGGGAACGGGAAGAATCAGTAGCTTCGTGAAAGCGCACCAAATCAACTGGAGGATGTCCGTCTATGAATCAGGTCAACAGCCATATTGGGGTGGAAAAAGGAGAGGCCGTTGCTCTAACCGAGTATTCAATATGGGCAATGACGAGCGGCATCATAGGGTTCTGGCCGAAAAACTTATCCTACGTTTGGGACCATGCTAACGCCGGCACGATCGGCATTCCCGTTAGCTTCAACTTGATCGTCGGGGGCGGGCGAGTCATGCTTTTCGACACGGGCTGGGAAGACCCTAACAAGATAGAGGACTATGGGGTCATGCGCTGGGAGCCCATCACTCTGCAACTCGACCGGCTGGGGCTAAAGCCTGATGATGTCGACACCATAGTTCTCAGCCACCTGCACCTCGACCACTGCGGCCAGGTCAGGCGGTTTCCCAGAGCGAAGATATTTGTCCAAAGGGCCGAGATGGACTTCGTTGACTTTGCCGACAACTATCAACCGGGCATAACAAGAGGTAGGTTTTTGGGCTACTATCCCAAGGCTGATAGAGAGACGATAAGAGCCGTCGCCAAAGAGGGAAGACTCGTTCTCATCGAGGGCTACCACGATCTCACGCCCGGGCTCAAGCTCGTGCCAGCTCTGAACACCCACACTGCCGGCTGCCAGATGCTGCTGGTTAACACCGCCGCTGGTCAGACAGTTCTTACGGGCGACACAGCCTACAGCCGCAACAATATCATACAGGCAATCCCCTCGGGGACCAGCATGGGTAGCGCCTTCGAGTGCCTTCTGAACTTCGAGCGGATAATGAAACTGGCCGACGGGAACATCAACAGAGTTGTGAACACTCACGATCCTGATATGTTCTCCTACTGGCCTTCCTGGCGTCAGGGGGAGACACAGGTAACCGAGATCGCCCTGGCTCCCGGTCAACGCTCACTCAAGCCAACCTGATCCAATCCGACGAGTAACTTCGACATTTCGCAGCCCTTCGTGGGGAGCAAAGGAGATAGACCATGCGGCCTTTGGACGGAGTACGAGTCCTCGACCTCTCGCAAATGTGGGCGGCTCCCGGCAGCGCCATGTATTTGGCCGATCAGGGCGCCGATGTCGTAAAGGTCGAGCCGTTCGCCGGCGACGATGCGCGCTACACCATTACCCAGCCGCCGATTAGAGGTGGCCAGAGTCGCGCCTATCTGGTGGTCGGCCGCAACAAACGGGGAATGGCCCTCGATCTT
>JAUSEJ010001038.1 GCA_030650265.1 Dehalococcoidia bacterium
ATAACTGGCGATGATGGAGGCGAGTCTCCCACACCTCGCCCCAAAACAGGCTGGACCAGATTCCTACCTTTTTCTTAGGCCCGCGAGTACGTCTAAACACAAAGACACGAAGACACAAAGTTATTAGCCTTCCAATCAACAACCCTTAGTGCCTTTGAGTTTCTATCCGTTCTCTGGAGCTACGAGGCCGATGCGCGTTGAGACCACCACTATGCCGATGAAGAGCCAGAAGATGGCGACTGTATGAGGGAAATTGAGATTAAAGTAGTAGTGATCGAACAGGCCGGCGACAAGGGCGCCGACCGTTCCCCCCATGGCGCCCACCTGGATCGCTTGCAGACGGGGGTCTGTGATCTTCTTTGAATTCAGCAATGCGTACCGGAAGGCCACAACTACTGTCACAAGGAACACACCAAGACCCAAGAGCCCCATCTCCTCTGCCATCAGGAGATAGACGCTGCTGGCGGCCACGTACTCGTCAATCGAAGGAGCGCTGCCAAAACCGACGCCGAGCCAGGGATACTGGGAAATCAAGCGCAGGGCGTCTTTGTACTCGCCGAGACGCATGGCCGCCGATTGGTCTTCAAACGTCGCGGCCGATTGCAGCCGTTCGACCACAAAATCACCCTGGGGAATAAAGTAGAGAACCACGAGAAACAGACCGAATACCACCCAAAGTCTCCTGTACTTCAGGGTGCCAATGAAGAGCACTCCGGCAGCAGCGCCGAGCCAGGAGCTCCGACTAATCGTCAGGCCGAGGCAGATCACCATGGCGACCAGACCGGTGACTATGTAGCGGCGAGAGACCAGAGGTGCCCCGCCGAAGAGCTGGGCAACCGTAAGGGGTATCGCCAGGGTCAGCATCCCTCCCAGAATATTCGGGTCAATACTGGTGCCAATGGCTCTCATCGTGTCCGTGCCGGCGATGTAACGCAGCAAGCCCATGCCGGTTGGGTATCCCAGAGGACGCAAGAGGCTGAGAATCTGAACGGTTAGGGTGGGCCGAAGGCCGTAGAAGAGTATACCCAAAACCGCCGCAGTGAATCCGACGACGAGCAGGGCGGAAATTACCATGACAAGCTGTCGCCGGGTGCGAACACAGTTGATGACTGAGAAGAAGAAGAGAATGCTGTTAATGGTCTTAAGGAAGAATCTAGTGACTTCAGCGGTCACCGAGCTAACACCAATTAGAAAAGAAGCCATCGCCATGCCCAAGAAGAGGGCGATGAGCAGGTCGAGCGGTGATCCGATCAGCTTCTCTTCCGGCTTGATCAGCAGTCGGATCACCCAAACGGCAAGGCAGAGGGTTAGAGCCACGTCGATGAAGCTGAGCTTGACGCCACCGATAGGAGCGGGAACAACGGCGAAAGGAAGAAGATAGGCCACGCCGACGAAGGCCAGAACGCCAACCAAAGGGTTGACGAGAATCGCGGCCACAACCCCCAGACCGGCTATCGCCGCAAAGCCGGCGAGCGGAGAAATAGCGGCAGTTACCACCCCGCCGATCAATCCGAACACGACGCAGGCCAGGGCTAGTAGACCCCGGCGTGCCAGCGGGTTATGGTCGACACCAACGCGAAGGCGTCCCAGCAGGCTATCCTGCAATCGTTTCTCCTTACCCTACAGATGGGCTATACAGGTTCCTTTTAGGTAGTTGCTCGAACCCTTTTTCCCGCCATTGGCCAGCAACTGCGCCGCGTTAATGGCAAGAGGCGCCGCTACCAGCACCATATTGAGGACATTGGAGCATCCGTTCGCTCCCGCCAGAATGCTAACTACCCTGCGGTTGAATCCCCCGGCGATGCTGAGACCGACGAGCTTCTTCGCAAGAGGATAAACCAGATTGCAGCCCTCATCCGGCGCCACGGCCATCTCGACTTCGACGTCCAGAATGGTAAAACCGGGGTTGGACACGGTTAGGAGCACCGAAATATCGTGAAACCGGTCGACCATTCGGCTCTTGACCAACAGAGTGCCCTCTGTCCCTTCGTCGATGTCGACTGCTATATTCCTGCTGAAGATCGTCATCCCGGCCAGTACTCCTCGCGCTGCGCCAGAATACTAGCACGTCGTCTCACTTAGCGTCAAGCAAGCAAGATTCAAGGAAGATTCAGAGAAGATTCAGAGAAGATTCACAGAAGCCCGGCAAAACCGCTTGACACCATCAGACAAAGATGATAATCTTCGGGTAGATAATGCCCCCTCCCCCCTGGGGTGGGTTGTGCTGGAGGGAACGCTTATGGAATCGCAACGCAAGACACAGGTGCTCAACCGTTTGAAGAGCATTCAAGGCCATCTGCGGGGGGTGCAGCGCATGGTCGAGGAGGACCAATACTGCATCGACGTCATCAGGCAAGCACTGGCTGTGCAGAAGGCGATCGAGAAGGTCAACGCCATCGTGCTTGAAAACCATCTGCAAACCTGCGTCGCCCGCGCCCTGCGCGGTGACGACCCCGAGGAGCGAGAACGGGTAGTCTTCGAACTCCTCCAGATTTACGAAGGAGGAACCAATTTGGGACTAAATCGCCATATCGGGGAGTCACCGGCTGGCAGTGTCGCAGGGGAGGAATCATCGGGTCCTTCCCAGGCAGGAGGGGCCTGTCCCCGGTGCGGCTCTAATTCATCGCCTTCAGGAGGGATCGACGAATGACAACCGGGACAAAGAGCCACCCTGTCAAGAAAGTGACTCTGCCCGTCACTGGCATGAGTTGCGCCGCCTGCGCTGCGAACATCGAACGGGGTCTTTCGAAGATGTCTGGCGTGGACGGGGCCAGCGTCAATCTGGCCAACGCAAAGGCCACAATCGAGTTTGACCCCGGCATCCTCGACGAGCGCATGCTGTCCAGCGCTATCGTCGATCTTGGCTACGAGGTGAAAACCGAGAAGATCACGCTGCCCATTGGGGGAATGACCTGCGCCTCCTGCGTGACTCACGTGGAGAAGGCCCTCAAGAGCGTCAAAGGTGTAACGGCGGCTTCAGTCAATCTGGCGACCGAGAAAGCCACGGTAGAGTATGTGAGCGGACTGGTCGAGGTGGCCGACCTCAAGCGATCGGTGCAGGATGCCGGCTACGAAGTGCGGGCAGAGGCGCCGGCGGCGGCAGACGGGGCCGAGTCTGGCGACGCCAGGGAAACCCGGACTATCAGGAACAAGCTCATCTTTTCCCTTGTTCTGGGAACGGTCATCTTTTTCGGAAGCTTTCCCGAGTGGTTCCCCTGGGTCCCCGGCCTTCTCAACAATCGCTATCTCCTGTGGGTTCTCGCCACTCCGGTTCAGTTTTGGGCCGGCTGGCAATTCTACAAAGGCGCGATCGGGGCGGCCAGGCACGGGACGACCAATATGAATACCCTCATCGCCATCGGAACTTCGGTCGCTTACCTGTTCAGCGCCGCCGCCGTTCTCTTTCCCGCCTCCCTTGCCACCGATATGCAGATGGGAAATGACGCCATGCCCCCTACCTACTTTGACACGGCGGCCATCATTATCGCCCTGATTCTGCTCGGCCGCTTTCTCGAGGCACGAGCCAAGGGCCAGACCTCCGAGGCCATCAAGAAACTCGTGGGCCTTCAGGCGAAGACGGCGAGGGTCGTACGCGATGGGACAGAGATGGACATACCGGTTGGCGATGTCCAGATGGGAGATATGGTTATCGTGCGACCGGGCGAGAGGCTACCGGTGGACGGCATCGTCAGAGAGGGCCGCTCCGGCGTCGACGAATCGATGATCACGGGGGAGAGCATTCCCGTCGACAAGGGGCCGGGCGCTGAGGTGATCGGCGCCACGATCAACAAGACAGGGTCATTCAAGTTCGAGGCGACCAAGATCGGCAAGGACACCGTCCTCGCCCAGATCATCCGCCTCGTCGAGGAGGCACAGGGGTCGAAGGCGCCGATCCAGCGGCTTGCCGATCTCATCTCCAGCTACTTCGTGCCTGCCGTCATAATCACGGCGAGCCTGACCTTCCTGTTCTGGCTCTTCCTCGGCCCGCCGCCGGCCTTCACCTATGCCCTGCTCAACTTCGTGGCTGTGCTTATCATCGCCTGCCCGTGCGCCCTCGGACTCGCCACGCCAACCGCCATCATGGTGGGAACGGGCAAGGGCGCCGAGAACGGTGTGCTGATCCGGAGCGGCGAGGCCCTCGAAACCGCCCACCGGATAAACGTCATCATCCTTGATAAGACCGGCACTCTGACCCAGGGCAAGCCAGTGGTGACCGACGTGGTCGTCAACGGCAGTTAATCCGAGAACGAACTTCTCCGCCTTGCCGCCTCGGCCGAGCGGGGTTCCGAACATCCCCTCGGCGCCGCCATCGTTGAGTCGGTCCTTCAACAGAAGGATAGCCTGCTTTTGGCCGACCCCGCCGATTTCGAGGCAATCCCCGGCCACGGCATCGAGGCCACCGTGGACGGCCAGAAGGTGGTCATGGGTAACCTTAAACTGATGACCGATCGGGGCTTCGCCCTTGAGGGTCTGGAGACCAGGGCGATCGAACTGTCCGACCAGGGTAAGACGCCGATGTTCATTGCCATTGACGGAGCTGCGGCCGGCATCATCGCCGTTGCCGATACTCTGAAGCCCGGCTCCCGCGAGGCCGTGGCCGCTCTCCACAAATTGGGACTGCAAGTAGCCATGCTTACCGGCGATAACCTGCGCACAGCCTCGGCGATCGCCAGGCAGGTGGGAATCGACCGGGTGCTGGCGGAGGTTCTGCCCGGGGACAAGGCTGACGAGGTGAAGAAGCTCCAAAGCTAGGGCATGGTGGTGGCCATGGTGGGCGACGGCATCAACGACGCTCCCGCACTGGCGCAGGCCGACCTGGGAATCGCTATCGGTACCGGCACCGACGTGGCCATGGAGGCTAGCGACATCACCCTCATGAGCGGCGACCTCCGCGGCGTGACCACGGCCATCGCCCTGAGCAAGGCTACCATGCGCACCATCAAGCAGAACCTTTTCTGGGCCTTCGCCTACAACGTCGCTTTGATACCCGTGGCGGCCGGCGTGCTCTACATCTTCTTTAGTGACGGGGTGCCGACGGCTTTACAACCTTTCCTTGGCCAGCATGGCTTCCTAAACCCGGTTCTCGCCGCCGCGGCCATGGCCGCCAGTTCGGTAACGGTGGTAAGCAACTCTCTGCGCCTGCGCCGCTTCCGGCCGGTTGGGCGGTGACGGCGTCTCACGCAAAGGCGCAAAGGCGCTAAGGGTTTTGTGCGGTCAGCGTACTCGCGTCCCGCTCGCTCAAGGCATTCTCTTGCAGAGATCGTAGGGGCGAATCCTTCCGTGGAAAGATTCGCCCCATACGGATCGAGCCAGGCGGCCACCGGTAGATACGGGCGTGTCTAGGTATCTCCATCGCCCTCTTGTTTG
>JAUSEJ010001049.1 GCA_030650265.1 Dehalococcoidia bacterium
CCGACGACTATGCCTGTCCCTTCAGGCATAGATCAGATTCAGGTGACCGCCGATTCATATTCATTGAGGTCGAACGCGGCGCCCGGCTCCAAGTTCGACATTGGCAAGCCGGGATAAGCCTTGGTAGCTCTCGTCTGCGCTATCGGCTGGGCATGGTCATTCAAGGCTCCGGGCGAGGTCGTGGCGTCTTCGTAGGATTCGAGAATTAAGGAGGTTCTGACAATGGCGGAGTTTCAACTGCTATCAGGGGTTCGGGTCATAGATTGGTGCTATTTTCAAACGGCGCCATATGCGTCGCAAATGCTGGCTGGCCTCGGTGCCGATGTGATACACGTGGAGCCGAGGGGGCAGGGCGATCTGCTCCGCGGGGTCGAACGATCTCTTGGGGTCGAGTATGCTCTCCCCGGCGGGCGGCACGCGCTGTTTGAGGAGTTTAACCTCAACAAGAGGGGGCTCACCTTAAACATTAAGAAACCAAAAGGGATGGAAATACTGCATCAGCTTATCGCCAAGTCCGATGTTTTCTTGACCAACTTTCGCCAAAAGGCGATAGATCGGCTTGGCATGTCCTATGTCGATCTGCGAGAGCACAACCCGCAGCTCATCTATTGCTCGATTAGCGGCTTCGGCGGAAGAGGGCCGGCTGCCGATATTCCATCGCTTGACATGTTTGCTCAGGCCAGGTCCGGGGCGATGACCACCGGTCGCGATGATGACGAGCCCCCGGCTCTTGGCATCGCCAACATCGGCGACAGAATAGCGTCCATAACAGCCGCCTTCGGCATCATGGCCGCTCTAAACTGCAGATTCCTCCATGGAATTGGGCAAGAGTTACAATTGTCTCAACTGGGGAGTCTCATGTGCATGCAAGGCGCCAACATAACGCCGGTCCTGCTTGTTGGCAAGCCGCCGGAGAAGGTGGGTCCCGATCGGCCCAGCGCAGCGACCTACACCTGGTACAAGTGCAAGGATGGTAGATGGTTGGCGGCTGGTGGCACCGGGGAGAAGTACTGGGTGA
>JAUSEJ010001052.1 GCA_030650265.1 Dehalococcoidia bacterium
CCACCCTTACGGCTGGACTGCTTTGAGCGACCATCGTCAAGTCAACCACTTCGCCCCATTCCTCCCACTTGTCCTTCTCACCAAAGCGTACCAAGCGGGTACGGATGGGCTGGATCAGCATTGCCCACTTACGTCGCTCACCAGTCAGATAGCTTATGACTTCGACTGGGCGCTCAATGGCGAGGGCCTCGAGCGCATCTACCATTGCCCTCCCGCTACGCCGTGTTACAATGCCCATCTTGTCGAGCACTCGCTTACTGCAAATAAGACTAGCCTGGATTAGTGGTCGAGTGTAAACACGTTGAGTCGCCAGCATCGAAATGGCCCATATTTCCGGCGTGACACCCGCAGAGGCAGCATTCACAAAGTCGAAGCGAAACGTGAGTTCAGTGAATCGCCAATCGCCGGCGGGGATCGGGATAAACACCCGCCCCGATGCTTGTAGCCTGTTCACCGGCTGCCAGTCACCATTATCGATCTTGGCGAATATGTCGGCATAAGTGGCACTATTGAATCCGGTACAAGAGATCACAAAACCGGCCAAGTGCCACCGCGAGGCCAGAGTACCGAGGGTATCAGCCGGAAAGTAGAGCGAGCCGGCGGCTGCGTAGCGATAGGCGGAATCGAGCCGAATATAGGCGACCGTAGTGCCTGCCGCCATGTACAGTCGAGGCGGACTCGTCTGGCCGTTAACGTAGAAGTGCGAAATCTGGCCCGTCAGCTTGGCGATGGCGCCATGCCAGACCACCGCCCCGAAGCCCTGCTCGCCGTCACCCCGGTCACGCCCAACCATCACATAACTGGTCGTCCCGTTGTACATCGAGACATAGAACCAGCCTTTGTATTGCGCCACGGTAGTCATTCGGCCATAGATGGCCGAATCATGTGACAGACCACGGCCCGGCGTCACGTCATCTATGGCACCGTTGACCGGATTGTATCGAAGCAGACCGCCCTTACTCGGATACCAAACGCGGCCCATAGAGTCAGTGAAGATGCCTACGCCGTTAGAGTCGTCGACGGGGAATGCCTCAAAGACACGAATGGCTCTGCCAGACGACCCGTCCACGTAGTACTGGCCATCCTTCTTGCCAACCCAGATCATCTTCTTGCCGGCGGATAGGCCAGTAATCGACTTGGTGTCGTCTCCAATGTCGTAGCCGGAGACCCAATTGGCGCCCAAGGCCGAATCGAGCGCCGCGCCTTGGGCGATCCACGTCACCGCTGGGTCGCTGCTGATAGTAACTGACCCTGCTTGCACGTAGGAGCCGGAGGCCTCGGAAAAGAACTTGGCTGAGTAGACCCTCTTGACACTCTG
>JAUSEJ010001074.1 GCA_030650265.1 Dehalococcoidia bacterium
CTGATAATCAACTCCGGACTCTCACCCGGCAACTGTGGCTTGACCTCGAAAGTGACAATGGGCTTCTTGGTGGGGAGATCTTTATTAAGGTAACCTATTTCGAACAGCACACCTAGGAAATCGGCAAGCTCGGCGACGCCATTCTCGCCCTCTGCGAGGCCGAAACGGGGATGCAGGTCGCCATAGGCGGGATGATCCGGATGTTTGACCACGGCGTTGCCGACATGGGCGTGAATCAGGAAATCCTTGGCCATGTGTAGAGCCTCCCCGGCGGTCTCACCAAGCAGAGGCAGGTGGCTAAGGTCGATCGTCAAACCAAAATTGGGGCAGGCCTCTCGCACCATCTCGGCCAAGCGAACCGCCTCGACGGTCGGCCCGATAAGGCACCTCTTATCTATCGTCCGATCGAAGGTTTCGAGTGAGATGGCCATCACGTAATCCCTGGCCTGCTCCCCGGCATAGCGACAGATCTGCTTTAGTGAATCTGCCAGTAACTCAGTTGCCCTGTCCCGCGCCGCCGGCCCGGGATCCGATTGCGGCCCATCCAAAGTAGCCAGCAATCTGGCATTGTAAAAGTAGGCCTCGTCGACGCAGGCTTTGACTTCGGTGATGGCCGCTTGACGGTCTACTTCATCCAAAGAGGCCAGGCTCAGTTTCTGAGAAAGCAGCCGGGGCTGAGCGCCAAATCCTACCTCTACACCGGCTGCCTCGAGCAACTCCTTGAGGGCCTGCCGCGTCGCCCCGTCCTTGACACGGGTGATCTCGATGACATTGAAGAAGGGATCGCCCGCGATCCGCGCCGCCGATTCGAGTATTCCCCGCTCACCACCGGCGGTCTCCGGAAAAGCCATGAAATGGACGATGCCGAGGTGCATGTAAGCCTGCCATGGCTGGTTCACAGTAACCTCCTCATGAGCATTCATGATTCATAATTCACCATTCGAAGCCCGCCTCTTGAATAGAGGGACCCACTCCGGCTGCATGGCGCCGCCGATGATCTGTGCCACAACCGCCGTGCCGATGCTGAAGAAAACCATCCAGAGGGGAAGCTGCCACAATACGCGAAGAAACACGATAACCGGAATCGAAAGGTGGATGCCAGCAAACCACCTGAAAGACAACCGCCTCTGGTATGAGCGCCACTTGCCGAGAAGCAGGTTGCAGGCAAAGGCGATTATGAGCAACGCAATTATGTGGCTCCAGTCCATGATTCCCTCGCTACTCAATGGTTTGACAATTTGGACAGAAATAGGTGCCCCTGCCACCAACGGTTATCTTCTCGATATTAGCGCCACAGACCGGACACGGCTGTCCAGCGCGTCTATGCACCCTCAGCGTCTCCTGCTGTCTGCCAATCTCGCCAAAAGCGTCTCTGTATTCGGCGAAGGTTGTCCCCCGATTCTCGATTCCCATAGCGAGGACAACCCGGATGGCATCGTGCAAAAAAACCACCTCCTGCCGGGAGAGCGAACCGCCACGGAGCTTGGGATGAATCCTGGCCAGAAACAAAGCTTCGTCAGCGTAGATATTCCCGACGCCGGCGACCAGGCTTTGATCGAGGAGAGTGCTCTTGATCGGCCCCGTCTTGTCCGCCAGCATCGCAGCAAGGGCACCGGTGGTGAATTCGTCGCAGAATGGCTCCATGCCCACCTTAGCCAAAACGCCACTGCACTCGTCCACAAGCCACAATCGCCCAAACTTCCGCAGGTCGGCGAAGCGTAACTCATCCCCATCGTCAAGCGAGAACACGGCGCGCGTGTAGGGGTCCGGTTCCTCGCCTACGCCCCGATACAGAAGCCGCCCGGTCATCCTGAGATGGACGATGAGGTACTTCCCATCGGAAAGGCCGAAGATCAAGTATTTACCCCGCCGCGACAGGGATTCGATTCGCCGGCCAACCACCTCTTTGGCAAATTCCTCAGGGGAGGGGGTGTCAACGGCCCCCGACCAATCCAGCCTCACACCGGTTATGTGGCAACCGACAACCTTAGGCTGGAGATCGTTCTTGATCGTTTCTACTTCCGGTAGCTCAGGCACAATCCACCTCTTTCATCTCATTCCAGTTGGGACCAATGCCAACGTCGACCTTCAAGAGAACCGATATCGGGAAAGCCGCTTCCATGGTCTCCCTCACTAGCGCGGCGACGACCGCCACCTCGTCCGCAGGCATCTCGAGGACCAACTCGTCGTGAACCTGGAGCAGCATCTTACTCCGAAGCCCCAGTGCCCTCAGTTTCTCGTACAGCCTGACCATGGCGATCTTGATGATGTCGGCGGCAGTGCCCTGAACAGGCATATTGATCGCCATTCTTTCTGCCGCCTGCCTGATCTGAGCGTTGGGAGAGTTGATCTCGGGTATGTAGCGACGACGGTTGAGAAGAGTCTGGACGTAGCCGAGTCGACGGGCCTGCTTCTTGGTGTCCTCGAGATATTCCTTGACCTTGATGTATCGTTGGAAATAGGCTTCGATGAACTGGCCGGCCTCGCTCCGGCTCAAATCGGTGCCTTGAGAGAGTCCGTAGTCACTCATGCCGTAAATCACGCCGAAATTCACCACCTTGGCCACTCGCCGCATATTCGAGCTAACTTGATCGATTGGGGTGCCAAAAACTTGAGAGGCGGTGGCCGCGTGAATATCTTCGCCGGCCTGGAAGGCAGCGAGAAGATTGGGATCCTGCGTAATATGAGCAAGAAGACGCAGCTCGACCTGGGAATAGTCAGCGGAGAGCAGAAGCCAGTCTGGCTTGCCGGGCACAAAGGCCTGCCGCACCCGGCGGCCGATCTCCGTCCGGATCGGAATGTTCTGAAGATTCGGGTCGCTGCTAGATAGACGGCCTGTAGTCGTCGCCGCCTGATTAAAGCTAGTATGAAGTCGTCCGGTCCGTGGATTAATCAGCGCCGGGAGAGCGTCGACATAAGTCGACTTCAGCTTGCTCAACTGGCGATACTCCAGCAGGAACTCGATTACCGGATGCGCTCCTTTTAGATATTCGAGCGCCGACGCATCGGTGGAGTAGCCCGTCTTGATCTTCCGCCCGGTCGGCAATTTCAGCTCATCGAATAGCACCGCACCAAGCTGCTTGGTCGAGTTGATGTTGAACTGGTGCCCGACTGAATTATAAGTCTCGACCTCCAAACGCTGCATCTGTTGTGTCAAGTCCTGCGAGAGGTCACGCAGAAGCCCGGTATCGAGAGCGATCCCCTCTCTCTCCATGGCAACCAGCACTGGCACGAGCGGCATCTCCACCTCGTGGAACAACTGCCAGAGCCCCTTCTCCCGCAGTTCCGGCGCCAGCAACTTGTGGAGTCGTGCCGTGATCCCGGCATCGGCGCAGGCGTAGGCAGCCGCCACTTCGACATCAACCTCCGCCATACTGACCTGTTTCCCGCCCTTGCCAATCAGAGTGGTAATAGGCGTCATTTCCACACCAAGACGGCTGTAGGCGAGGTCCTTTAGACCGATCGCCTTCTCATTTAGCAAGTAGGCGGCTAGCATGGTATCGAACTCGAGAGGCTGCGTTTCAATCCCATAGTTGGCGAGAACAGAGGCGTCATACTTAGCGTTGTGTGCAATCTTCCCGACGTACGCATTCTCAAGTATGGGCTTGAGCCGTGCGAGAACAAAATCGCGTTCCAACTGTTCTACAGGAGCGGCCTTCCCTTTTGACGATTCCAACGTCTCGCCGCTGACCTTAATGGCGTTCGCACTCCCGAGCTGACTATGCCCGACCGGTATGTAACACGCATCAGCAGATTCGACGCTGATGGAAATGCCCACCAGAGCCGCCTGCATGGCGTCCAGGCTGGTGGTTTCGGTGTCAAAGACGAAGAAATCAGCCTTGGATATTTGAACAACGAGTTCGTCAAGTGCCTCAAGCGTGTTGATAATGCGATAGTGGCCGGTTGTCGTCACGTCTTCCACCGCCACCGCCGGCGCCTCCCGAACTGCGAATAGCGATAGCTGCGCCTCCCGCCCCTGGTACCCCTTCGCTTGCTCGTCTTCGCCGAAAAGGAAAGCCGCCTGACGTGGAGGCTTGCTGCCACCAGGCAACCTGTCCAGAAGGCTCCTAAACTCCACTTCCTGAAAGATCGCCCGCACCCTATCCCGGTCATAATCACTCAAGCGACAGGCCTCAAGTTCCAGGGTAATCGGCACATCCCTCACGATAGTGGCCAGCCTCTTACTCTGGTGCGCCACTTCTTCGTTTTTGCGGAGAATCTCCTGAATGCGCGGTGGCGTCACCTCGGCGAGGCGCTCGTAGATTCCTTCCACGCTGCCAAATTGCCCGATCAACTTCCCGGCAGTCTTGTCGCCAATTCCCGGCACTCCCGGTATGTTGTCGGACGTATCGCCACTCAGTCCCTTGAGATCGGCAATCTGAGCCGGGTTCACTCCGTAGCGAGTCCGGACGTCCTCTTCGCCGTAAAGAGCTGTGTCGGTCATCCCGCGACGGGAAGTGAGTACCTTCACCGTGGACGAAACAAGCTGCATGGCGTCGGCGTCGCCGGTGACAATGACTACGTCGACATTTTTGTCCTGGGCCTGCAGCGAAAGTGTGC
>JAUSEJ010001075.1 GCA_030650265.1 Dehalococcoidia bacterium
TCACAACAACGCGGGTGAATCGCCGAAAACTCCGGGTCCAGCGCAATTTACTCTTGAGACTGGCTCCCCGTTACGGTACAATGGGAGGTGATGATCGAAACAAATCTTCTAAGGAGGAATTCATTGGAACTTCAGGACCTCAACTACGATCTAACTGACGGCATCGCGACCATTACGTTGAACCGCCCCGACCGACTCAACGCCATAACAAGGGCCATGCTAAACAACCTTTGCAAGGTTCTTGATGAATCTGATATGAACACCGACGTTCGTGTCGTCGTCATAACCGGAGCGGGCCGGGGTTTTTGCTCCGGGCTCGACCTAAAGGACCTGGGCTCGCCCGGATCCGTTGGCGGCGGGTCGCAACGGGTCAACCTGCGCGCCTTTCCCCCATTGAATCTCCATCGCGTCGATAAGCCCGTGATTTGCGCTCTAAACGGTCCTGCCGCGGGCTACGGCCTTGATATGGCGCTCGGCTGCGACATACGCATCGCTTCGATAAATGCGACCCTTGGCGCCGTCTTCGCCAGACGGGGTATTGTACCAGAAAGTGGTGGAACCTGGATACTGCCGAGGCTTATCGGTTGGGCAAAGGCTTCCGAACTGTGCTTCACAGGGAGGGTGATTGATGCCCAAAAAGGGCTTGAGCTCGGCCTGGTCAACAAGGTCGTTCCTCACGACCAGCTTATGGCCGAGACCATGGCTCTGGCGAAAGAAATCGCCAATAACGCGCCACTAGCCGTGCAGGCGACCAAAAGGATGATGCGAATGGGCCTCGACGAGAGCTTCGAGGCGTCCCTACACCACGTCTATATGCAGCTTAGACCGCTAGTCCAGACCGAGGACTTTGCTGAGGGAGTGAAAGCCTTCCTCGAGAAGCGACAGCCGAACTTCAAAGGCAGGTAGAGTCGCGGACCCCGACGAGAGCCCTGTAAATAGAATCCACAGGGTTCCCGCCGGGGCCGCTTGTTTTTCGTAGAGAGACCACAAAATGGTGACTAAGTGTTGCTGCCTTTGCGAATATATAGGTCTACCTGACCAGGACCTCGCTCGATGGTTTTGTACATACAGCCAAGTTCAGCCAGCTTCGCATACAGATGAATCGGATTGCGAGCGTGATGAACAAGAAGAGTGTCTCCCGGCTCAAGCTTGCCAAGAGCGTCGAGGATACGCAGCAAAGGCTGCGGAGGAGTCAACTCTCTGACGTCAATGGTTATGGTCGCCGTAGGCTCATCGGTCCAATCGCCGGACTCCACCGGCTTTTGGGCGGGCATACCAGCGGCGGCTGTCACTGGTCCCGATTGTGACAACTTGAAGAAAAAGATCTCCCAGTCATGTGGTCCGGTTTCCCTTGCCCAGTTGACGAATCCTTTCTTGCCCAGCACGTCGTACAGTGGCAATGGCTCGAAGGTGTTGCGGAGCAGCATAACTTGCCCCTTTTCTACCTTTGCCAGCGCAGACATAATGACCGGAAACGGGTCCTCGTGTCTCCGCTGGTGCTCCCGAACGTCAATCTCCACGGCCCGCGGTGCGGTCTCCAGCCACGGCGGTGGCGGCGTTGCTGCCGTCGCTGGAAGAGTGCCAACATCCATCTCTGGCGACTCCTGACCTATGGCGGCGTTCAGGCTGCGCACAAGGGTCGCCGGATCGAGCCCTGCTACCGCCGCGGCCTGCGAAACGGTTACCAGGCGCCCGTGCGTACTGCGAACGACCGGGTTCTTAAATCGCTTGAACTCCGGGCTCTGCGCCACCAGAACGCTGAGTAGCTCGGGGTGCTCTTTTAAGACCTGCCCTAACTTCATATTGAGAGTGACTGCACTACTCTCGCTCATTAGATTCCTCCTTAAAGGTGATTTGTGGCGACCGTTATAGAATTGCGCCCGCGTCTATGCCCCAGCACCCTCAACATTTCCGTAGCAAAGGCAAGCGAGACGACTACCAGCATAGTTCCACCCGCTGCGACAAGCACTGTTAGATTGACACAAAACCCGGCGATCATGGTCAGTAGCCCGGCGTTCAGACCGTAAAGTTGCCAGGTAGCGCTACGATGGTTATAGAGCTGATGGAGAAGCGGCACTTCTTCGCTCCCTAGCTTCGACGCGTACACCTCCCACCATACGACGAAGGGAACGATGTGGTACATGGCACCGACAATGGTCATAGTAAGAAAGCCGATAAGTCCCAAATGCAGATGGATCGGTCTCAACTGGTACAGATGGAAAGCAGCCATTAGGATGCTTGCGATCACCGTGGCAATGAGGTAGACAATTCCGACCATGAAGTACTTTACCGAGATATCCAAACGACGGAGTCTGGCAGGCCCATGTGCCAGCGAGGCGAAGATGTTGTAGGCAAACACGAGAATGCCGACGAAGGCCAAAGTTCCTGCTGAGGCGATCAATGGCAGGCTTGCCGTGGTAAACGAATAAGCCAGTCCCAGGAAGCCGAGGTTAATCAAGTAGAATTGCCACTCGGCCAAGCGTGGATGCCGCAACGCCTTCAGTTGAAGCATTGGCACCATGATGTACTCGGCGCCCATAACAGCCAGCGTTGCCCAGCCGAAGACGATGATATGGAGAACAAACGGACGATCGGCCCACATGGGGCCTATTCCCATACTTCTCAGAAACAGCAGCGCCACGGCGCCGACAAAGTAGGTCAGAGAGGCGAGAAAAAAACGGAGCGTCAGGCTGAGCATAGACCAGTCGGTGTTGCCCAAAATGATGGCGGCAAACATGAGAACGGCAACGGCGTAGATGCCGAACCCGATCACCAACCCGAGCTGGAACCCGATGGCCGAGGCCAGAAATATGACGATTAACCCGAGATTGGCCACCATATATTGGGGCAACGCCAGGTTCTCGAAGCGAAGGTCTTTCCCCTGTAAGGTGGGGAAAAACTGATAGTAAGCACCCATGATGGGGAAACTTACCCAGCCGAGCACAGCCGGAGCCCAGTGAACCAGCGGGTCCGGTATGGTGACTATCGCTCTCAATAGACCCATCGCCAGCGTTATGAACAGATAGAAGAGGGCCGTAACCATATAGTAGCGACTGATGCGTATCAGTTTGGTAGGTACCATTTACCTGAGCCCTCCTTCCGCGCTGACTAGATGCCAGCCAGTTGTTTCTCCAACTCTCTTGCTCGCAGATAGTTGTCGATCTTCACATCGATATTCGCTATCGGCAATTCACGTAGCTTGCGTTTCAAAGCCAAACCCAACTGCATGCCGATCGGGCAGAAGTTGCTGGTCAAGACGAAACGGAGCGAAAGAGTGTCCGGTTCCAGCTTCAAGTTCTGAATAAGTCCCATATCGTAGACATTGGTGCCGGTGTGCGGGTCCATCAC
>JAUSEJ010001079.1 GCA_030650265.1 Dehalococcoidia bacterium
TAGATCGGCTAGTATATGAGTTGTATGGGTTGACGGAAGAGGAGATAAAGATCGTCGAGGCGGGGACCGGGAAGTGATACCTGCCGCACCAGAATCAGACCATTCGACGGTTAGCGCAGCCTGGTCGAGGGTATTCGATCACAGCAGGGTCCTAACGAGCCAGCAACCGTCGATGCCCAAAAGCGATGCCAAAAGCGATGCTAAGAAAATGAAGGTTCAGGTAGAAATCGAATACTCGGCCGTTCCGCTTCCCGAGGAAGTGGAAAACGTCCGACGGGCGGGGCTGATCCTTGCGCCTGACTCGAACACTGTATCCGTTCGGCGGGGCGAGACGGATTGCGGCATGCCATCGCTCATTCTGGACTTCGAGATGAAAACCCAGTCGGAGACCAAAGTGGTGGACGATATCGCTCACACGGTTCATATCTGCGTTAGTGGCAAGTTCTACTGCGACCTGGCCATACGTTTTGCCAAGTGACCAAAGGTCAGAATGAGAGATAAGTCATGAAGGATTACCATATCAACATCTTTTTCAGCGAACCGGATGGCGGCTACATAGCGGACATCCCTGACTTGAGGGCCTGTTCTGCTTTCGGGAGGACTCCCGCCGAAGCGCTGGCGCAAGTGGAAATTGCCAAAACGGCCTGGCTTCAAGCGGCCCGAGCCGAGGGTAAACCCATCCCCCAGTCGAAATACAAGCCAGTCATCTACCAAGCCGTGTCCTGAGAAGTGCACTATTATAGGACGGTGGAGAACAGCGTATATCCCTGTCCATCTTGGCTTTCTAGAAGGGCAGGCCGAGAGCGGCGGTAAGCTCAGCCCGGAAGTAGCCGAGGAGGGCGAGCTCGACGAGGGCGGCGACGAGACCGACTAGCAGAAGCGGCGCTGCCTCCCGCCAGGTGGTCGCCCGGTTGTCCCAGCGAAAGGCCATCAGAAGCGGTATCGAGTTCACCATCCCCATCAGGACGAGCACAGCCAGAGCGCTAAGGGCGGCAATCGGATAGTAGAGAAAATCGAGTTGGGCGTTGACGACTACGATCAGCCCGACCATGGCGGCCAGGTGAAAACCAAGCTCCTTGACGCTGCCAATGATCGGCCGTCCGATGGCGTCTTTCCACACCACGGAGTTGAATAGGGTAAACATGATCAGCGCCATAACCATGCCATGAAAGGAGCCGGTGGTCAGTCTCAGGAAATTGCTCGGCTCATAGAGGTGAGGGAGGTCGGGGAAGAAGGTCAGGTAGCTGTTTGCCCCGTCGATCCCCATGACAAGCGTGAAGAGGCCGAGGATCAACAGCAACTTCTTGCTTGGCCATCCGGCATATCGCCCTTTGCCGGTCACAAACAAAACCCCAAAAGTCAGCAGAGCGCCGAGAAAGATTCCCGTATTACGGGCGCAAAGGGGAAGCTGGTGCCCGGCGAGGAAAAACGATCGTTCGGGAATCTGATGGCAGATGCCGTAGGCGACCGACTTGGCCTTCACCTCGAAGGACAGAGGCGGCGCAAAGAGAAACAGGGCGACGATGCCGAGTAGCACGATTATCAGCGCCAGCGGCAATCGCTTAGGGGAGTCTTGTTTGGGAGAAACAGCGTCTATGTCCACGGCACTGATGATAGGCCCCATCCTCTGGTCATGTCAAGCTGCTGCAGAACAGTCATGGCAACAGAGAGTACATTGCAGAAACGCCTTAGGCTCAAGCCATAGGCTAATAGGCAAAGCGCGCTGAAGCGTGCTAACGGGGAATTTCATCGTTCTTTAGCCTGCTTTAGCTGGCTTGAGCTATTAGCCTGATGATTGATCATCAGGCGAGCTGTTTGCGCAAGGTCTTTGCCTCGCTCTTCCTTTTTCGCTGGCTAACTGACCTTGCCAATCGTGGAATTATAGGGTAAATTATGGGCGACGAACCGCACCCTTTCGGCGGATTACCGCAGAGGAGATTCATTGATGATCAAGGCCCAAATCGTGGGAGCAACAGGCTATGGTGGACTGGGCATGGTTGAACTGCTACAGCGCCATCCCGGGATAGAAATCGTTTCGCTGCTTGCCAAGACCGATTTCAACAAACCGATCAGCGAGCTTTTTCCTCATCTGCGAGGCTTTTGCGACCAGAAGGTTGAAGAGGCAACGCCGGAGAGGGTTGGCGCCGACGCCGACCTCGTCATTTTCGCCACGCCGGACCGCGTGGGGATGGCGATGGCCGGCCAGGTCCTCGCTGCCGGGGCGAAGATGATCGACTACAGCGGCGATTTTCGCTTTGGTACCGCCGAGCAATACAGCCGGTATGCCCTGCTTCACCCGTCTACAGCCGGGCAGCCGCATACTGCTCCCGAATTGCTTTCCCAATCTGTTTACGGCATCCCCGAGCTGTTCCGCAGTCAGATAAAGGATGCGAGGCTGGTAGGCAATCCGGGCTGCTTCGCCGTGGCGATGACTCTGGGTCTCGCTCCGGCCGTGAGTGAGGGAATTGTCGACCCGACTTCGCTAATCGTCGATGGCAAAACGGGCAGCTCCGGCGCCGGTAAGAAGCCGGGCGCCGTTCATCATTTTCCCGAGCGTAACGAATCGTGCGCTCCCTACCGGCTGGCCAGCCACCAGCATTCGGTGGAGACCACCAATACTTTGACGCAGCTTGCCGGCGAAGCAGCCCGCATGACCTTCGTTCCCCATCTCCTTTCGACGACGAGAGGTATACTCTGCACCGCCTACGCCAATCTGCGGCGTGGCGTATCCCTCGGCGAGGTGTATGAACTCTATCGTCGGCTTTACGAAGGCGAACCCTTCGTTCGCATTCATCCTCCCGGAGTCTATCCTGGATTGAAATCGGTACTTGGCAGCAACCTCTGCGATATCTCGCTGGCCCTGGATGCGGCTAGCGATCGGCTGATCATCGTATCGTCCATCGACAACTTGGTAAAGGGGCAGGCTGGCAACGCGCTCCAGAACATCAATATAATGTTCGGCTTCCCGGAGACCATGGGTCTTGAGCGCCTGCCCACGTATCCGTAGGCCATATGGTTTGGGCTTGGACCCGAGGTCGGACCTTCCTCGGAAGGACGACACGTCACTGATTGGCCTTCGGGTTAGTTCGTCCTGCTCGGAAGGACTTCGCCCACTCGTCTTGATCGTCCGAGCAGGTGTTGGTGGTTGGCAGGCATTGTGGGGCGAAGCATTCGCAATCGGGTGTGGCGGCTCCGAGCCGAGTTGATTCTGTCCTTCTTTGAAGGACTTGGCCCCTACGGCACGAGGAGTTTCGTAGCTTCAGGCACAGCAAAAGTCTCGCAAATGAGGTGAGGGATCCATGGACAATTCACCAGACGTAACCCGACAGCAAGGCAGTACAGGTGCGAAACGGCAGAAGCGACTGGTTGTCGTCCTGGCCTCTATCGTGGCCGTGATGGCCATCATCTACCTTGGCATTTCGGCCGTGATGGCCGACAAGCTCTCCCGACCGGATCGCAAATCCCTTACGTCGACGCCGTCGGCGGACCGCCTGAGCTACGAAAGTGTCCAGTTTCCCAGCGCCATAGACGGTATTCTGCTGAAGGGCTGGTTCATCGATTCGCCGGGCACGAAGACCATCCTCATGATGCATGGTCGCAATGGCATTCGGGACGACACTAACATTGGCGTGATGGACGTGGCCAACGGCCTGGCTCAGGCTGGATATGACGTGTTGACCTTCGATTTTCGGGCCCATGGGGAATCAGGCGGCACGCGCTATTCACTGGGACAGTGGGAGGTTCAGGATGTGGCGGGAGCGCTGGAGTATCTCAAGAGTCGAGCCATAACCTCAGTGGGGGCCTTGGGCTACTCAATGGGCGCATCCACCGAGATTCTCGCTGCCGCTGACCATCCTGAAATGCGGGTTCTTGTCGCCGACGCCCCGTTTGCTGACCTGTCGGCGCTGCTCGACGTGCAATTGCCGAAAGCCAGCGGTCTCCCCGGCTTCTTCAATCCGGGAGTGATCTTCATGGTCAGGTCCTTGTACGGGATCGACGTGACGAGTGTCAAGCCGATTCAAGCTATACCCCGTTTGAACAACCGGCCCATGCTGCTCATCCACGGCACGGCTGACGAGACCATTCCCGTCGATCATGCCTACATGTTCGAAAAAGCCGGGGCCGGCAACCCGAATTTCGAGACCTGGATCGTACCGGGGGCGGCTCACGTGGAGTCATTCAAAGACCATCCTCAAGAATACCTCAAGCGGGTGATCGGGTTCTTCGACCGGTATTTGAAGTAGCCTCTCCCTTGACAACCACTACGTTCTACTGTATGGTTATAGCAGGTGGTGTGTATGAACGATCGCTGCTACCGTATCGGCGAACTGGCGAAGTTGGTTGGCGTAAGCCAGCGGACGATCGATTACTATACGCGTCTTGGCCTGATTTGTCCGATGCAACGAACAGGGGGCAATTATCGTATATATGATGAGAGTACGGCCCGGAGGCTTCGTTCGATCAAGGCCAGGCAGGCCCAGAGGATTTCTCTCGCGGAGATAGCGGTCGAACTCGAGATCGGTTCGGTCGATGTCGCCCCTGATATAGTCGTGACGGTTAGGGCTATAGGCCGGGATCTGGCGGAGGCGCAGCGACAGTTAGCACTCGTGGGGACCACAGCGGCGATTGCCGGTCTCAACGAGGACCTCCGGCGAACCATCGCCAAAATAGCCGGCGAAGCCCTGCTTCATTCGCTGACACTGGCCCAATACCTGGCCGCCCTTGCTGGTCCTTAGGCGGAAGGATTGGCCAAACGTCTAGCTATCGCCAGCGATGCACCTTAGTATAAGGAGGAATAAAGGAAATGACTTCCATCAACAATTTGAAGACAGTGATGCTATTGGCGGCATTGACCGCCCTGCTTGTGTTTATCGGACGGATTCTCGGTGGCTCCGGCGGCATGGTTTTCGCCCTGTTCTTTGCGTTTATCATGAACTTCGGCGCCTACTGGTTCTCAGACAAGATAGCCTTGCGCATGGCGGGGGCGAAGGATGTATCGGAGATCGAGGCGCCGGACTTGCACAGACTGGTCAGCCAGGTCTCCCAGTACGCTCGCATGCCCAAGCCCAAGGTCTGCATCATTGACAATCCATCGCCCAACGCTTTCGCTACGGGACGGGATCCGAAACACGCGGCGGTGGCCGTGACTACGGGCATACTACGTATTCTGACGCGTGACGAATTGGCCGGTGTTCTGTCCCACGAGATGGCGCACGTGAAGAATCGGGACACTCTGGTAGTCACCCTCGTCGCCACAATCGCCGGCGCCATTACCATGATCGCCCAAATGGCGCAATGGGCCATGATATTTGGCGGGTTTGGGGGCCGTGACGATGACGATGGTGGGGGAATTGGCAGTCTGGTCGTTGGTCTGCTCATGATCATCCTCGCTCCTATCGCCGCGATGGTAATTCAACTGGCGATATCCCGGGCGAGGGAATATGGCGCCGACGCCACCGGGGCGAAGATCCTCGGTAATCCGATGGCTTTGGCGAATGCGCTGGAGAAGCTGGAGCAGGGATCGAAGACGGTTCCTATGAATGTGAATCCTGCCGTTTCCCCTCTATTCATCGTCAACCCCCTCGGTGGGGGCCTGATGAGAGGGCTATTCAGCACCCATCCTCCTATCGCCGAACGGGTCGAGCGGCTGCACCAAATGGCTATGAATCCCACCGCCTATGGCGTGGGGGCTTAGTCATCTGTCAGCT
>JAUSEJ010000937.1 GCA_030650265.1 Dehalococcoidia bacterium
CGCGGCCTCGGCAAGGGAGAAGGGCTGGTTGACCGGCTGTTAGAGGAGCGCCGCCGTGACCGGGCAAAAGAGTAACAGCTACCTCTTGGACACCTCGGCCGTCCTGACTCTTATCGAAGATGAGCCAGGCGCCGACAGAGTCGAGGAGTTGCTCCGTAACCGTGTGGTGCTTCTGCCGTTCGTCGTAGGACTGGAGACGTACTATATCACTTGCCAGGAACGCGGTACAGATGAGGCAGACCGTCGTCTATTCTTGCTTCGGCACTTGCCAGCCCAGTGGCTCAACGCTGTGGACGATGCCGTCTTGGTTACCGCCGGCCGCTTCAAGGCCAATTACCGCCTATCCTTAGCTGATTGCCTGGTTGCAGCCTTTGCGTCTGAAACAGGGGCGGTCTTGGTCCACAAAGACCCTGAATACGACTCTTTGGACACCCTGCGCCAGGAGCGCCTTCCATACAAGGATATGCAGCGTTCGGGACGTTGATGTAGGAGGTTCAACTCCACTCGACCCGACCAGTTTCTTCTAAGTCTTGCGCAAGAGCACACGCTGTTGGTCAGCTCAAACGGCACGGAGCGCCGTGCGTCGCCCAAGTCGCGCGTGTTCAACGATTCTTGGTATACTCGTTTTCGTGGTCCTCCTTCAAATCCTCCTTATTTCTGTTAGCTTGTCTCTGGACGCATTCAGTGTAAGCATTGCCGGAGGGATGAAATCCCAGGGCGCCAGGTTGGCACATGCCCTGAAGGTCGCAGCATTCTTTGGTATCTTTCAGACCGCCATGCCCGTGATTGGCTGGTTTGCCGGCGAAGCCATGAAGGCTTTCATAACGGGTATTGACCACTGGATAGCTTTTGGCTTGTTGGCGGCTATCGGAATAAAGATGATACGTGAGGCATTCGGCGCGAATAGAGATGCAAGGGGAAATATCCTGGAGACAAAAACCCTCATTATGCTTTCCGTAGCAACCAGTATCGACGCGCTGGTAGTCGGGATAACGCTTAACTTAATCAACATACCCTTTGTAATATCGATCAGCATAATCGGCCTGGTTACATTTATCATCTGTTTCTTGGGATT
>JAUSEJ010001091.1 GCA_030650265.1 Dehalococcoidia bacterium
GCAATCAACCGGTGCTCAATCACCCGCACAGGCAGCACGGGAATCTCCAGAACCTCACGGGTCCTCTGAATTGAGCCTCCGCGTAGGTGGGTACCACAATTGTCGACGGCCAGGTAATTCACCCACCTGAAGGGGTTTTAGGCCAAGTAATTCACCCACCCCTGTGCCAAACAATTCACCCACCTAAGGCAGTTTGGGCCAAGTAATTCACCCACCCAATCAAGGCGTGCGGCAGTAGCCTATGTCATCATAGCCCCATCTTTGTTCGAAGGAGTGGGGCAGTGGCAAGAAGGAGTTTTGCTGTGCGCGATATCACCGAGATTCTCATCCATTGGCAGACTGGCCGGCCTATCAGGGAAATCGCCTGTAGTTTGGGCGTGGATCGAAATACCGTCCGTAAACATGTCAACCTGGCCCTTTCCCTTGGCTATCAACCAAGGCAGGCGAATCTATCGGCTCAGGAATGGGCAGCCATTGTGCGCCAACATTTCCCGGAGCTGACCGACCCGGCCAGCAAGTCTAGCGTGTTCGCCGAGATCGCTCGCTTCCAGAAAGCTATCGTGGAAGGTCTCGCCGCTAATCGTGCCTCTACTGTCTGGCAGCGCCTACACGACGAAAAGGGATTACGAGCTTCACTCCGTAGCTTCCGACGTTACCTCGACGTCTACGTCCCCGACAGGGCCGGGAAGCCACAGCCAACGGTTCTACGCGACGATCCGCCTCCGGGCAAGGAAGTGCAGATCGACTTTGGCTACCTCGGCCTCTGGACCGATCCTGCCACTGGCAAACAGACACGACTTTATGCCTTTGTCATGGTGTTCTCTCATAGCCGTCATATGTTCGTCTATGTTGTAACCAAGATGGACCAAAGAGCTTGGCTCAAGGCCCATGTGGCCGCCTTTGCCTTCTTCGGTGGTGTTCCTGCTATCTTGGTTGTCGACAATCTCACTTCTGGCGTCCTTCACGCCGACCTCTACGACCCGCGGTTGAACCGGGGCTACGAGCAGATGGCGACCTACTATGGCACCCTCATCGACCCTTGTCGTGCTGCTCATCCAAAAGACAAACCACGCGTCGAGAGAATGATTCCTTACGTACGAGACAGCTACTACGCTGGTCGTACCTTCGCCAGCTTAGACGAGATGAACGAGGCCGCCGAGAAATGGTGTCTC
>JAUSEJ010001108.1 GCA_030650265.1 Dehalococcoidia bacterium
GAGAAACGGACCGATGGAGAACGTGTCAGAGGCGGTTGAATTGCTCCTAGTTGAGGAAGTGGCCAAGCTGCTTAGAGGCATGCAGGCTATTAGGCTGGCTACGGGTACCCGTCAACGTGGTGAACATCAAAGACATTGTGCGGGGCGAACATGATGAGAATGCTATACGCAAGAACTTTTTGCCTAGCGAGATGGTCGCCATAGCCAAGGCATTGGAGCCAAGGGTAGCAACGCCAGAGGGTAGGCCATCAACTAAAACTAGCGAAAGTTTCGCTAGTTTAGAAAAAGGCAGAACAATTGACAAAGTAGCCTCTTTCGTTGGCGTCTCAGGGCGCACGCTAGAGAAGGCTGCCAGAGTGGTAGAGGCAGCCGAGCAAGAGAAGACCCTAGCGCAACCATCCTTCCGCAGAAGGACTGCGGTATAATTCACCTAATGCCGGGTGCGGCCTAGCTAGCCCCGTAAGTCTCGACGCCAACCCGTCGGGAGCCCGGCAATCTACTATTACCTTGGTTGGGAGGTGCGAATATGCTCACACCAGAAGTTAGGCTTCCCATCCCCATACCCTTTGATGACTTCAAGAAGTGGTTAGAAGCAGAGGTGTACACCCTCACAGAAGTGGCGGCAGACCGGGTGCGGGAACGAACTTATGGTTTGTACACCGACATGTCTGTTGGCGGCGTGGATTTGGCAGGGAAGGAAATCCATTTCCGGTTGCAGCGCTTGGGCGAGAGAACGCTGGTTACTGCCCGACCTTCGGGAGGCGGGGAAGTGCTCCTTGGGCAGATACTGGAAGCCATAGCAGTGCTATGGCCAGAGGCCATGAAGCAGGTGGGGGATACGGGGCCGGCTACAGGGGGAGTCAAGGGCCGACCCCCCGGCGGGAGTCCGGGCCTTGGCCGCGAGGAATGGGTTGACCGCTTGACAAAGGTGTTGAGAGCCGAGGAAATCAGCCGGCTGAGTCCAGAGAAGACGCAACCGGAGCTGATAAAAGAAATTGGCTGGGGGCCAGCGGGAACGCCAGAGAGCCGCGTCAAGAAGTTTCAACAAGCACGCGACAAGCTGGCGCGGCTGCGTAGATCAGACTGCGCTGGCATGCTAGCAGAAGCTGCGGAACGATTGAGGAAGGAAAGGAAAGGAACCTAAATTACCCCTGTTTCCTTCCCTACAACTGTGAAATAATGGCTCTAGGTGAGAAGACCTAGAGCCTTTTTCATTTGGGAGGTGCTGAATGATGCGGGTAGTAGTCACACTAGACCCCTCGGAAGCCGATGCACTTACGCAGATGGCGACGAGAGAATTGAGAGACCCACGAGACCAAATCCGGGCCATTGTGCGCGAAAGGTTGGAACAGGCGGGGCTACTGCCAGGAAGGGGGGTGTCGAGTGGGCGAGTATCTGCTGAGCGATAACGAGTATCTACTGATTCCCGATGTGGCCAAGCTGCTGAAGGTTAGTAAGTCAGCTTGCTACAGCTACGCCAAACAGGGGAAGCTGCCGGGCGTTCTCGTGATAGGCGAGAGCGTGAGGGTGTCCCGACGGGCGCTGGAGGCATGGCTGGGGCGGGCGATTCAGGATGTGGAGCTATGACCACGGCGATAGCGCATGACTCGCAATCTGAAGCCGTAGAAGCGGGTGTGATGCGCCGACAGGGACGGAGGGAAGGCGCTGAGCTGCGGTTCCTCTGCCCGGCCCATGACGACCACCACCCGTCAGCGCGTTATCATCCAACCAAACAGGTATGGGTTTGCGATGTCTGCGGCGCTGGCGGCGGGCTGGTGGACCTCGCCAACCGGCTAGGCATAGCAACGCCGGGGCGGAACGGGAGCAAACCACCGACCCTAGCAGAGTTGGCCGCACACAAAAAATTACCCCTTAACCATCTCATAAAACATGGTTGGCACGACCTGCCCGGAGGCGGCGTAGGTATTCCCTACAAAGCCACTGACGGCAAAACGCTTCACGTCAAGCGGCGGATGGCGCTGGTAGCCAAGGAGGGTAGTTACTGGCCCGCGCATACGCCGGTGATGGCCTATGGGCTGGAAGGTTTATCAAAAGCGCGACTAATGGGCTATTTGCATCTCCTCGAAGGCGAAACCGACACAATTACGCTATGGTTCCACGAGCAGCCCGCAATAGGCATTCCGGGTGCCAACAATGCGAAGACATTGGAAGCCAGCCACCTTGCTGGCCTTGGGAAGCTCTATGTTTGGCGGGAACCGGATGCTGGCGGTGAGGCATTCGTTAAAGGAGTTGGCGAGCGGCTGAAGGCCATTAACTGGATGGGAGAGACTTTTGTTATCTCCATTCCCGGCGTCAAAGATGCTTCGGAACTCCACATAATGAGCGATGGCCCAGAAGCCTTCTGCGGAGATCTCGAACGAGCGATGGCAGAGGCGACGCTGGAATGGGAGCCGAGGGCGAATGGCACGGCGCAGTTAACCGCGCTTGACGCTACGCACGCCTTTTTGGGCCGATTTATAGCCTACCCGTCACAGCATGCGCACGTGGCGCATACGTTATGGATAGGTCACACCCATTTGATGAACGCTTGGGAATGTACGCCGAGAATAGCCTTCCTTTCCCCGGAGCCAGCATCGGGCAAAACAAGGGCGCTCGAAATAACCGCGTTGTTAGTGCCACGTCCGGTTGAAGCCGTCAACGTCACGCCTGCCTACCTTTTTCGCAAAGTGGCCGATGATAACGGGCGTCCAACGATTCTGTATGATGAGATTGACACCGTTTTTGGCCCTAGGGCTAAGGAAAACGAGGAAATACGGGGCTTACTCAATGCCGGCCATCGTGTTGGAGCCGTGGCCGGGCGTTGTGTGGTAAAAGGGAAGACCATTGTAACCGAGGAAATCCCCGCTTATTGTGCAGTAGCGTTGGCAGGGTTGGGCGGGCTTCCAGATACTATCCTATCGCGCTGCGTGATTATCCGGATGCGGCGACGTGCGCCAGGCGAGAATATCGAACCATACCGCATCCGCGGTCATGGCCCGGAAGGGCGACGCATCGGCGAGCGACTGGCAGCGTGGGCCAATGCTGTGCAACGGCAGGCGCAGGATGCATGGCCGATCATGCCCGATGGGATTGAAGATCGTAATGCGGACCTATGGGAACCCCTGCTGGTAGTAGCAGATCTGGTTGGTGGTGAATGGCCAACGCGGGCACGTGTTGCGGCTGTTGCGCATGTTGCGGATTCTAAGGCAGGTACACCTAGCCTCGGAATACGGCTGCTGGCAGACCTTCGGATCTGTTTTGGCGATCACGACGTGCTGGCCACGAGCGCCATCATACACGAGCTGCACCAGCTCGAGGAAGCGCCCTGGTGCGAGCTAATCGGCGGCAAACCACTTAATGCTAGAGGTTTGGCGCAACGCCTCCATCAGTACGGCATTACTTCACGAACGGTGCGCATCGGCGGCGACACGCCGAGAGGCTACAGGCGGGAAGATTTGCACGACGCGTGGGCCCGGTACCTGCCAAACCTTCTTGCTAGATCATCCTTTTCTACTTTATGTCAAGTTGGAGAAGCTAAGGAGGGCGTAGGAGTACCTGCCCAGGATTCCGCAACATCCGCAACATCCGCAACAAAGATGATGGGCGACGATGAGGAGCTGCCATTTTGAGAGGTGACAACATCAACACAACAGAGACAAAGGCAGGATGGAATGCAGTGCGGCGGCCAGTGGCGAGATTTGCTCTTGCTCGACGACGACGGCAGCCTTGTTTGCTGGGCATGCCTTCGGGCTGAGCGAGGAGCCAAGAAAGAGGCGCGAGATGGCGATATGGCGAATCAGGCGATGCACTGATTGCGGCTGGGTGGGCCCGGCGGGTGAACTCAGGTTCGTCGGCCAGTATGGGGCCTATTGGGGCCAGCAAGGCGACGGGCTGCGAGAATGTCCGCGCTGTGGGCGACGGGCTGAGACACGAGACTTCCCGGCGGTGGCGAGGAAGCCAGCAAAGGCAGCGAACATCATAGAACGAGAGGAGAAAAAACATGTACGAGGGTAAGACTTACCAAGAACTGCGGACGATGGCGGAGCGTGACTCTGGCCGGGGCTGGTGCAAGGCGCTGTTGGACGTTGGAGCGCCGAGCCTAGAGCAGCTATGCCGGCAATCAGGCATCAAGCTGGCGCCCAAGTCAGAGCAGTTTTACTTCCGGCGGGTGGCACCCGAAAGTGTTCCATCGCTGACACACCTACGCGCTACAAAAGTGGGGGCGCTTTGCGCTGAGCGCTTGAATCTGCCGGACCTCAGATTGAAATGGATCGACCCCGTGAGCGATCCGGCGCTGGCCGACTATTCTCACGACAAAGACGTGTGGGGCCTTTTCTCTGAAACGGAGACGAATACGATCTTCGTCCGGGCCGATGTTCCCGAAGATGACATTACCTTTGTGGTCGGCCACGAAGCCCGGCACGCTTGGCAGCGTGCCGGAGTGGAAGGGTTTGACTACAACGATCCCAAGCACGAAGAAGATGCAAACTCTTTTGCAGCGGCCATTGTCGCAGGCATACAGCAGGGCTATCGCTAATAAATCGAGAAGTGAGGTAAAGGAAATGTCACAGAAAACTGGCAGCCTACCGGATTGGCGCGAGGTGCCAGAAGTCAAAGAGGCTCAGGCGCGAGTCAGAACCCTCGAACTGGCGTGTAAGACAGAGGAGCGGAAGATCAAGGAGACTGCGGCGGCTGCTCATGAAGCGGAAAGATACCGGCGAAGTGGCGAAGAGGTTTTGCTGGGGGGCCGTCTCACTGGACTGGCGCTCATGGGAAGGAGAGAAGCCGAGAAACAAGCACGCCAAGTAGCCGACGAGGTTCAGGCCCAAGCCGAGAGCCACTATCAGCGCTTGGCCGAGGCAAAGGCTGAATTGGACGTAGTAGAAACACGAGCCAAGAAGAAGGCCAAACGGGAGCTACGTTCGCTGCATCTGCCCGCAATCGACAGACTCGAAGAAGCCCTAGCAAAAGCCGTTGAAGCGTCCGGGGAAGCACTGGAAATCTACATTGCTGCAGAAAACCAGTTTCCGGAGGAAAGCCTGCCGGGTGGCTTGCCTAGTTTGCGGTGGCGATGGCATACCTTGAACAGCGAGAATATGGCCGCTTGGCGGGCTTGGCGCCAGGAAGCGCTGCCAAGTCCCAAGAGCAGGACAAAAAAGGCACTCGACCAGCTCAAGGACTTTGCCAGCGAAACCGTACAGTAAACCTATCGACAGCCTGGGGCCAGAAGGAAACCTATCAATGCAGTGTGTGGCGCACAAGAAGAACGGCGAGCAATGCCGGAAGTCTGCTAGGCTTGGCTATCGGGTTTGCAGCCATCACGGCGCTGGCTTTAAGGCACGACCTGGCGGAAGGCCAATTACGAACGGCAAATACAGCCGGCGCTTCTCCGACGTCCAGGCTCAACTTGTACGAGCTCAGGCGACGACGGCCCAGCGGGAGCTTCAGACCCGAATCATGGGCCGACTTTTCGATGGCCTTCCCGACCTACTGGCTCGACTAGAGCAAAGGGCGGACCTCGACAGCCGAAACCTGAAGAACGCCATAGCTGAAATCAACGCCGATACCGACACGATGCGAGCCATGCAAAGACTGACGAGACTGCTTGCAGCTACGGCTATCGAATGGGCACAGACCCACATGCCTGGCGATGAGGCTAAGGCGAAAAAGGGCAATTAACATAGATGTCGCCTATCGTCTCTCCGCCTTTTTGAAAATCTCCGCCAATTTCAGAGCAAGGGCAAGCTAGGCCATAACCTCATCTTGCCCTTCTTGCTGGCCCGTAGGGGCTTCTCATTGCCTCTGGTGAAGCCTCTTGACATGCCAGCTTAGTATGGCTATACTAAGCGTAGAATAGCGGAAAAGGGTGTAACTATACATAACCTGCATAGTACGAACCACTTTTCGGGTTTGTCCTTCCGCTGAAGGACAGGACTGCCAAAATGAGGCTATTTGCCAGTCCGTAGTAGGCTGTTTTGGCAGTCCTGGGGCATAGTCCACGGGTTTGAAGGGGGGTGTTGTGGCGAAGATGGAATTAATCGACGGCAAAGTGTACTCCATTCGTGAGTTGCAAGAGCTACTAGGTATATCTCGGATGCTGGCCTTGCGTCTGGTTCAATCAGGCAGACTCCACGGCGTCAAGGTCGGCAAATCGTGGCGAGTGCTTGGCAGTGATATCAGAGACTACTTCGAGCGAGACAAGACAGGCAGGACGGAAGTCCCCCGGTAGTTTGGCCTTGGCTGCTTGTATATATACCTGTCTATCCTTTATGTAACCATACTATCTAAGCAAGCGCTTATATGTCTTGTCAGCATCATTATAGCTAATTGTGACATGCCTAGTACACCGTCCACGGGCGCGAGAAGAGGTTGCTCAGAAACTAGTAACACAGTGTTACTAGTTTACACCGTCCACGGGCGCGAGAAGAGGTTAAAGGTGGGGACACAGGCGAACCACCTTTTATCACACCGTCCACGGGCGCGAGAAGAGGTTATTCTGAGGTGTTCAATTCTGAACACGTGGAACACACCGTCCACGGGCGCGAGAAGAGGTTCCGGTAATCGTCTCAGGTGGTACATATGTACCAACACCGTCCACGGGCGCGAGAAGAGGTTACTTCGGCAAGCGTTGCCGAAGTTGCGAGCGAGATGGCGCCCGTATGGGTGAGGGTTGCGCGGTTGCGGTGGAAAACGAGGAGATAGAGATGGACAGTAGCCTTTCAGACATAGAAGGGACGCTATCCCCTGAACGGCTTGGAGCCGGCTTGCAGTACTGGTGCATAGGCATGCTTGATCAGCTTTGTCAGTACTATGGTCGCCCTGCAGAGGAACGGTGGTTATTGCAGATCCGACAAGAGTTATTGAAATCACTTATTGATCATTCACAGCGGCTCTATGAGCCCAAAAGTCCGCAGGCTGTGGCTTACCACGAGAGCGCCCATGCCGTTGTAGGCTACTGTCTAGATGTTCCAATTCTCGAAGTGTCGATTATCCCAGAAGCCGATTCCTTCGGCCATTGCGGGTTAGGCGATTTGGGAACGGGCATGGCGTCCTATGCTCTGGAAAAGCAATTCATGGTGGGGTTTGCTGGGGAACTGACGTCCGCTTTGGTGACCGGGCAGGTGGTACAGGTCGATACCTCGCCAGACTGTGAGGCGATATTCGACATGGCCGAACGGCTGCACACGGGACCGGCTGAACGCTATCGCTATTTGGCAGGGCTACTATGGCGGACAGAAAACATTCTGGAGAATGGGGCGAATTGGGCGGCAGTAGAGGCTCTTACGAAAAAACTAATCGAGGATGAATACTGCCCAGGTAAATGGGCTACCGAAATAATTGAGAAAGCCATTAGGAAGGCACAAAGAGAGGCTAAGCGCACGGCAAAGCGGAGGGGGCCTAAGCCCAAATCATAGCCAATAGGAAGGAGGCCAAAAAGATGCCAAGAGAGAGACGGGGCTTCAAGGAAGGGAGTTGCAAGCAGCGACCTAACGGGAAGTGGCAGGCGAGAGTAACTACTGACGGCAGGCGACTGAGCCATGACTTCGCGACGAAGACCGAAGGGCTGGCGTGGATTCGGAAGCAGCAATCTGAGGCCGACCAGGGGATGTTGCTGCCGGACAAGGCCAAGATCACAGTGGAAACGTTCTTGACAGTCCGGTGGCTACCTACCATAGAGCCGGAGCTAAAGCCCAAGTCCCACGAGGGTTACGACAGGGTTATGAGGCGCGACGTGCTGCCGACCCTGGGGAAGCTGCTGCTAACCCAATTGAGGCAGGACCAGATTCAAGCCTTGTATGCCGCGAAGCTAAAAGCGGGGTTGTCGGCTACTACCGTCCGGCTGGTTCATGCTGTCCTGCATCGGAGCATGGAAGACGCCGTGAAGTGGCGCCTACTGCGGCGCAACCCCTGCGAGGGGGTAAGCATCCCCAGGGCGCGCAAGAAGGAAATGAAGGTATGGGCGCCAGCAGAGGCGCAACGCTTCTTGGCTTCGGTGACAGACCCCAAGCTGATGGCACTATACCGGGTGGCCTTGGGGTGTGGCCTGCGACAAGGTGAGATACGCGGGTTGCGGTGGGATGACCTCGACTTGCAGGCAGGAACCCTTCAGGTAAAGCGGACGCTGGTATGGTGCAAGGGGCTAGGAATAACCGCGGGTGAGCCGAAGACGGCCAAAGGGCGCCGGCTTGTCGTAATGCCGGCAGCCACTACAGAGGCGCTGCGAAGCTGGCGGCTGGAGCAACTTAGGCGACGGCATTTCATGGGCAAGCAGTGGAAGCAGACCGGCTATGTGTTCAGCAACCTTGTGGGGGGGCCAATGCAGGCCGAAAAGCTGCGGCAGGACTTCGAGAAGGCCATAGAGGCGGCAGGATTGCCGGTGATACGCTTCCACGACCTGCGCCACACAGCGGCCACTTTGCTGCTTAGCAAGGGCGTGCATGCCAAAGTAGTCTCAGAGATGCTGGGCCATGCCAACATAGCCATTACGTTGGACACCTACAGCCATGTTTTGCCGAGCATGCAGGCCGAGGCGGCCAGAGTGATGGAAGGGCTGCTGCCATGATGCGCCAATTGGGACGCCCAAACATTGGCGCAACATTGGCGCAACATTGGCGCAGATACGCCCGGCTGGCTGCAAATTCACGCTCATTTTATGGGGAAAATCGGGGGTGGATCTTACAATCCCCTATTCTATCACATCTGGTTCAATTTGTCTAGCTAGTCCAAAACAGGAACAATACCGGCATACTTAGGCTGGAAATGTAACATAAAATGGCTCATTTTGGCCGTGTTTTGGAGTCAAAAGACTGACTGGAAACATGTTTCTAAAAGAGTTGGCGCAACATTGGCACAAGTCAAGCGTGATGGCGGCTGGCGTGTCGTATGCAAAGAGGACACTTGAAAGGGGGAGAAACGGACCGATGGAGAACGTGTCAGAGGCGGTTGAATTGCTCCTAGTTGAGGAAGTGGCCAAGCTGCTTAGAGGCATGCAGGCTATTAGGCTGGCTACGGGTACCCGTCAACGTGGTGAACATCAAAGACATTGTGC
>JAUSEJ010001112.1 GCA_030650265.1 Dehalococcoidia bacterium
GCCGCTAATGGCGCCAGAGATGTTTAAGGAACCGGCCGTGACACTGGTGGTAACGGTTAAGGACTTAGAAATATTCAAGCTACCCGCGAAGGAAGAAGAAGTTGCCCCAGCCACATCAAAGCCTTGAGAGATAGAGACGCCGCCGGTAATATCAAAGCCGGAACTGCGGATTAAGATCGTGGGGTCAGTGCCGGAGACGTCGAAGGTCCAGAGATTAGAAGCTTGAGTGCCATCGCCCCAAGTTAGAGCGTTTAACTCGGTCGCGTCAAAAGTTAAGGTGCCGGTAGCGGCGTGGCCGATGCCGGTACTACCCGTGAGATTGGAGTAATCAGCGGCATCAGGGATATCGTCATCGGTCCCGCAAGAGAAGAGGCCAGTGGCGACAGTGTAGGTTAACTTGCCCGTCAGACAATCGGCCGCTAAGCCGGAACCGAAGGTCTTGGAAGCGGAAGCATAACCTCGGACTTCAAAGTTGGCCGAGACGGAAGCGTGGTCAAAGGTCAAGGCAAAGTTGCCCCCAGTAATGGTGGTGTCGCCGTCATCTAAGTTCAAAGCGGTTTCAAAGTCGATGAAGTCGAGAGAGTCGGCGCCGACGGAACCCGTCGCATCAGTCGCGCAATCCCAGTCATTGGCGCCGGTCTTCTTGAGAATCTGACCGTTAGCGCAATCTAAACCATCGGGTCTGATCTCGCCGAAGAAAGCGAGACCTTTGGTGACGTCGAGGGAACCGGCGAAGGTATTGGAAGCGGTGGAACCTTGTTGATCAAACTTAGTGCCGACAATGAAGGCGCCATTGAGGCCTTTGGTGATGGCTAAGGAACCGGCGAAGGAAGAAGAACCCGTCCCGGCGATAGTGAGGTTAGAACCTGTGCCCGTGGTGGCAATAGTGCCGGAACTGGTGATGGAGGTGACCGAGAGACCACCGCCGCTAATGGCGCCAGAGATGTTTAAGGAACCGGCCGTGACACTGGTGGTAACGGTTAAGGACTTAGAAATATTCAAGCTACCCGCGAAGGAAGAAGAAGTTGCCCCAGCCACATCAAAGCCTTGAGAGATAGAGACGCC
>JAUSEJ010001113.1 GCA_030650265.1 Dehalococcoidia bacterium
CGTTGAGGAATGTACCCGCCGACCTCGGCCATGTGCCAATGCAACATGCCCGTGCGCTGGCCTACTTCGACGAATTTGGCATACTCGAAGGGTGTCTTGGCCCTAATGTCCCTGGCCAGCTGCCTCCATGCCATAGTCGCAGTTTCGCGATCCTGGGGAACGTTGGTAAGAGTTATCATGCGCTCGGGCCTGGCATAGGCCACAATGCAGGCGTACTTGTAAGCTTGCTTGGGGGCACATATCGGGCACTTCCACGAATGGCAGTTGAAGTCCCGGACTTCGCCGGTCTCTTTACAGAACCAGAACCAGCCGCTATACTTGCAAGTAACGGGGGTGTCCAATCCACACCCTTCCTTCGACCCCAGTTCGGCTGCCAACCGACCGGGGTCTTTCTTTTTTAGCTCGATCCGCTCGGTTCATGTTCAATTGTGCTATATATAGAACAAGTTAAGTCGGAACCACCCTCCCCAACCCCCTTGAGTTTGTCTGACAGAAGGGCAGAGCTTTTGCCCTGCCCCCCTGCCCTCCCGGCTCACGGCTGCCACTCCTGGCGTCCGCTCAAGCTCATCCTGGGCAACGTGTTTCATGTGCCGGCTGCTCTGCCCTCACTAACCCTTCCTTGCCACACCGCCCACACACCCACATCCGGCTCCTATCGTATCGCCACGGCCACGGCTTCGGAGCCGGAGCCGGAGCCGGAGCCGGAATGACCAGCTTCGGAGCTTTGACCTTCTTCGGCTTCTTGACCTTCTTCGGCTTCGGCTCTTGAAGCTTGACCCGATCCCAAATTCGATCTTCGTAAGAGTTCGGCTTGGCGGCAACGTCCAGTTCGGCAAGAAGACGGTCAAGACCAACCTCGATGCTTATCCCGTCTTTAGCGGCCGACTGCAAAACCCGCTTATACGCTTCCTGTGACGCTCTAATTACGGGCATGTAACCCTCCTGTAGCTCTCCTGTAACTCTCCTGTTTCGCTACGATAACACGTTACGTGTTACCCTGTCAAACCCGCACGCGCAGTCGCCATTTATCGGTCTCCGGCATGGGCGCGGGCCTGGGAAAACCACGTGAGAATGACACCTTGCGCCAGTCCACGGGCGCGCCCTCTTTGGTGATGTATTTCGAGAGGTAGAAGCTTGGACCTTTGCCATAGCAACGCCGGATATCCACGACCGGACCTAGACCGTTGGCCTCAGCCCTGGCCGACAACCAGCGTTGAGGAATGTACCCGCCGACCTCGGCCATGTGCCAATGCAACATGCCCGTGCGCTGGCCTACTTCGACGAATTTGGCATACTCGAAGGGTGTCTTGGCCCTAATGTCCCTGGCCAGCTGCCTCCATGCCATAGTCGCA
>JAUSEJ010000949.1 GCA_030650265.1 Dehalococcoidia bacterium
GCCTTTTGCGGCAGCAGTTTGTCTAAAGCCCGATACAGCCGATCACCATTTACCTTGCCTGCCGGTATCCCTACCAAGTCGCCTAAGGCGCTCCGCTCGTACAACTCCTCCGCTATCCGTCCTTCCGGGGGAAGGACTCGAAGGCTCGCAGAGTCGCATCAAGACTAGCGTCAAAGCCGTCAGCGACCAAGGAACATCCTCTCGTCCTTGGGGAAGCTGTTTGTTTAAGAAGGCAATTAACCCAAGCTTCTCGGCAATCTCCAGCCCCAGCCAGCAGCCACCAAAGTCCCGCACCATTTCCACGCGGATTCTCTTGGTATCTACCTCTATCCATTCCGGCTCCGGGTCTTCATCGAAGAGCTGACTCTGCCAATAGCCCTTCTGCTCTTGCGCCGCTCGCTTGATACCGAGACCCTCGGCTTCACTTACATCGCCAAGATAAGCCACTACCCGTTGGCGCGGTCCCCGCTCTGTCCGATAGGACTCGACTAGCTCCCAGTAGACCTTCCCGTTCCTTCGATTGCTGGCGCGGCATCGTCTCAAATACATGCCGACATTATAACTTGCTCCCTTGACTCAGGCGATTACACTACATTGCTTTTCGCTGAACATCCACGCTCAAAAGCCACAGGATATCCCCTCAAAACACCCATCCCTGAGCGTGAAACAACTCGTAGAAAATTCGTCACCTACTCAAACTGCGGAACTTCGGTTAGACTCGGCCTCGCCCCTTCAACCGGTCGTTGAGGAGGGTTGGCTTAACCTGCTTCTGGATTCGCTCTACCTGAGCTAGTCGCTTCTCGACGTCGTTGTCAAGGTCATCCTTATGGTCCCAATAGTAGGCCAGAGCCGAATGGATCTGGCCAAGGCTCAGATACGGATGCTGAAAATGCATTTCCTCAGGGCTCCAGCCATACGCCGCCTGTTCCAGCACCAATTCAACAACCTTCATCGTCGTCCCAGCAATGAAGGGAACCAGGTGATCGTTCAAAACTACATGTTCATAGCGCGTTTCTATTGACATTATGCGGCACCTCAACCAGATGTTTTCCTCACGCTAAGGTATTATACCACCTACTAGCTTCAAGGATTCTCGGGACCAGTATGTCGAAGGCCCTCGGCACAAATCAAACGGTGAAATCCCGCTTGCAGTAAGAGAAATAGGTTGAAACAAAAAAGCAAGTACCAGCGAGAGCAGAATGACAACCGAGCTGGGGCCGCCGCCCACTAAATATATAGGTCGCGTCTGTCGTAGACCACATACGCTGCCGCCAGGCTGACGACGATGATCGCCGCCGAGAGAAGAAGGTAGGCGCCGTCCATTCTGCCGTTGCGTAGAAGCGCGGCCGCGTCGAAATACTTGAAGGGCGTAAAGTATTTGAGAAAGTCAAGGTTCGCTTGCATAACGGAAAGAATGGACAGGAAGTAGGTCACCAGAATTATGGCTATGGCGATTGAACCGGAACGCTTATATAGCTTCAAGGCGCAGCCAAGCAGCAAGCCGATGGCGAGGAAGATCAACTCGATTGCGAACATGGCCTGCATTTCAAGCAGCAGAAAGTCGTTGAAGGCCTGGTCGGGATTGTACGACCGCGCCGCCAACAACGACGCGGCCCAGGTCACCAGCACGAAGACCAGGCAGTTGACCAGAGCAGCCAGCGCTTTGGCCGTGATCACCCGGCGGCGAGAAACCGGCAACGCCAGCGAGAACTCGACCGTCTTATCGCGTTCTTCCTTGGAAATGATGTCGCTGCCCCACATGGCGGCGGCGATTGCGCCCATCAGTCCGAAGTAGACGGACATGATGCCGTAAAAACCGACCAAAGTGGTAAGGTTGAAGGCGCGCAGGTGCATGGCGTCCAGCACCGCCGGTGGTAAGGAATCCAGTATCTGCAGCATCTCTGGGTTGTTGTAGTAGGCGGAGAATTTGGCGACGCCGGTGACGATTAGCAGGAACATGATGATGCTCCAGATCACCAGCGATTTGCGATTGGCCTTGAGCTCACGAAGAAAGATATTCATAACCTATCTCCTTATGACACTGAGGGAATGTCGCGGCGGATGTACCGACGGTAACTGACCGCCAGAGACACCAGAGTGACGGCGGCGTTGAACAGGACCAGCGGCGTGTTGTAGGCGCCGTGCTGGATAATATAAGCCGCATCAAAATGCTTGAAGGGCGTGATCAGTTCTAGTGTGGCCTCGCCAAATAGGCCGCTGAAGGCGCTCAGCACGTAGGAACCGAAGCCCAGGGCGAGGGAATACGGCGTCACGCTACGCACGCGCTTGACTAGTAGGGAGATGAGCAGACCTACGCTGAGGAAGAAGAGTTGGAAGATCATGACGCTGACCAGGAGCAGGAGCAGCGTGCGCAGATCATACTCGTGGTTCCCGTGAAAAAGCAAAATGGCGGCGAAACTGCTCACCCACACGACCAGGTTGGTGATGGTCAGGGCAGTAAACGCGGCCAGAAGTTTGCTGGTTAGGACCTGCGTCCGGCTGAC
>JAUSEJ010000964.1 GCA_030650265.1 Dehalococcoidia bacterium
TACTCTGGCGGGATCGGCCTCAGTTATAGCAAGGTCGTCAGTATCGGCAACGCGACGATGCTGGACAGCACCGATTTTCTTGAATACTTCGCCGACGATCCGGAAACTGAGATAATAGCGATGTACCTTGAAGGCATCGGCGACGGGAGAAAACTGACCAGATTGGTTAGAGAGATCAACCAGAAAAAGCCGGTGATAATCTTGAAAGGTGGCCTGACCGAATCGGGAGCGAGGGCGGTTGCCTCCCATACGGGGTCTCTGGCAGGTTCGGAGGCCGTCTGGGACGCCTTCTTCCGGCAAACCGGCGCCGTGAGGGTAGACTCGCTTGAGGAACTCATGGACGTGACCGTGGCCTTCCGCTTCCTGATTCCTTTGCATGGCAGACGCTTTGCCGTTTTGAGCGGCGGCGGCGGCATGAGCGTGGCAGGCGCCGACTCCTGCGCGCGAGAAGGTTTGGAGACCCCCACTCTGAGCGAGAAGACGTTGAGCAGTCTGCGAGAATTCATACCCGAGGCGGGCTTCAGCGTCAGAAACCCCCTCGACGTCGGTATGGTGTTGCGCAATACGCCCCTGCTCGAAAAGACCCTCAACCTGCTCGGTGACGATTCCAGGATCGATGGTTATCTCGTTTGCCTGATGACGGGGATGTCATTTGTTGGCGATCAGGACGATCCGGACCTGGACAAGTCGTACGCCAATGTGGTTGGCAGATTCGGGCGAGAAAACGCCTATCGCAAGCCTGTGGCCATGGTTCTGCGGTCTCCCGGGCATGTCAAGAGCGAAGAAGCACTAAGAATGAGGCTCCATGCCGCGCTGGTCAAAGAGGGCGTCGCTGTCTTTCCCACTCTGTCTCGCGCCGCTCGCGCCCTGAGCAAGTTTGCTCAGTATCACGAGTTTATCGAACAACCGATTTAGAAACGATCACATCGACTTTCGAGCCATCGCCCGCCAATCCCGGGGCGGGCGATGACCCTCTACTGACGAGGCACTGTTTCCTTGGCATTTATCGCCTCACGCAGCGCATCGATCTCTCGCTGTAGTTCCTTCTGTCTCCTGGATATGCTCATATTGTAGATGAGTAGCGCTGCCCAGATAATGGTATATGCGGCAAATAGATATAGAAGCTTTTCGTCCATTTAGATTGTTCTTACCCCCTACGAGAATTCATACTGTTGCCGAAGTTCTTCCACCGCATCCCTCGATTTCTCCAACGCCACCCGCTGAAGGAG
>JAUSEJ010000970.1 GCA_030650265.1 Dehalococcoidia bacterium
AGCGGCCCTGACTGGGTTTCCAGCATTATCGCCTTGGCTCAAGTGGAGGCAACACCTGACCAACGCGACAGCCAGTGTTGTCGATGATAAGGAACTGAATATCTTCAGTTCATTTTTCTCAACGCGAGGCGTCTTGTCTTCGACCCGTGTCGAGAGTACCCACCTGAGTTTGCCCTCAATTTTATACACTAGGATTTCAAAAGCTCCGGGTCGATGGTTTTGAGGATGCTTTCCTGATGCTTGCTCAAGGTGACAACGCGAGAGAGTTGGAAGCGATGCTTGGTGTCATGTAAGTACACCTTGTACACACTACCCAGATCCTCCAGAGCGCGCTCGGCCGTCAAGTCCAAGTCGCGCAAACGATACTGCAAGACCGATAATAACAGATACGCCAAGTAACAAATAAAGACATGGGCTTGCACCCGGTCCGCTAGCCAACAGCGAACGGGCCTCAATTGCGTGATACCTTTGAGGCTTCGAAAGGCCTTTTCCACCACGTCCTTGTCAAAATAGAGCTTGAGTCGCTGAGCCATGGGCAGTGTCTTGGGGCTGAAGAGACACGAGAAGCCGTCCCACTCTTCAGCTTGCGCCAGCACTTCACGCAGCAAACGGCCACGGCGATCGAAGAAGCGCTCCAGTCCCGGCTTGATCGTCTTGCCCTGTGCCAGGAGTTTCTCGGCAGCCGCCAGTTCATCGTAGCGTGACTCCCGACTGAGGCGCTGTCGTTGTTCATTCAAGCACAAGGTCAAATCGCCCGCCACCCCATCCATCGGATAGGATTTGCTCAGGGCATAGAAGACGCTCTGGCCGACCCGGTGGCGATGATCCAGTTGCACCAAAGATTGAGACTTGAGCTTAGGCCGCCAGAACTCCTTCAGAGGATCACGCAAGGGCACACCGCACAGCGTGTCCCATTCTAACGCTTTGATATCACGCACGTTGCGATTGGATACGATTCCTCGGTCGTAGATGAAAAGTCCCGGTGCCAAGCCGTAGGTGGCAAAGTGGGTGATCAAATCCTGCAACGTGCGGGCATCATGCACATTACCGTCGAAGACTTTGTGGAACAGGGGGAAGCCTTCGTCCTGGGTCACACTCAATCCGATCTGAATTAATGGGCGTCCCTTGACTCCTTCCTTGTCATGGCCGGCTTTGGCCAGGGGGCAGCACTTACCGTAGAGGTAGGTGTTGGTGACATCGTAGATCACGCCGGAGGGCTTAACGCGGAACCGCTGGCACACCGAAGCGGAGGCCGGGACCTAAACCGTGCAAAACGGCCGGTCTGAAAACCGTGCATTCTTCGTCGTCTATTTTCTTCAAACTCTTCAACAAATCTCTTCTTCCTTCTTCCTGGATCTTCTTCGCCTGACCCGGCGGCCTTGAGCGCTAACCCGCTCTGGCTCGCCCACAGAGTTGGATCTTCTTTGGTGTCCGATGCGCTCGGCCACCAATCCCCGTAACTGTCTGCACTGCAAAAGTATCTTCTTCGCCGACCGGCGTAATCTCCGGCACCAGAAGTTTTGCCATCAGCCCGCCTGTCAGGCCGTGAGCAAGCGCCAGGCCCACCAACGTTGGCTCTCCAAGGACGACAATCGCGACTACTTCAAAGGCTCCGCTGCCGTGGAGCGCGTCCGGGCGTGGCGCGCCCGAAACCCCGGTTACTGGAAGCGGCCGAAAAAGAGCCCTCAGTCTGCGTTACAAGATCTCTCCACCACTCAACCTCCTGTCAATAAGCCTGTTCCACAGTCCGACCCACAAGATCTCTTCACCAGTGCGTTACAAGATCTCTCCAAGGTCCAACAGCCTCTGCTCGTAGGACTTATCTCCCAGATCCTCGGCTCTCCGTTACAAGATGACATTCTCGCCTTCGTCGTCCGTCTGGTAGCCAAAGGACAAGACCTCTTGGACGCACCGTCCCGGAAGTTGAAAACCAAAATTCGTCCTTATGATTCACAAACAACTCCTCCGCCCAGAGCGGCTCCGCAAAATCCCATCCCAGTTTAGCTGGCTGGATCATCGACTCATCCGCCAGGCACGTCTGCGTGAGTGCGATCCTCCGGCGTGGGCTCTGTATCTCTTCCTGGTTTCGGTCAGCGATGAACGCGGCTTGAGCTACTACTCCGAGGCCTCGCTGATGCGTGAACTCAAGCTCGACCTTCCCTCACTGCTGCGGGCTCGCCAGCAACTCGTCCACGCCGATCTGCTGGCTCACCAGAAGCCTCTCTGGCAGTTGCTCTCCCTCGACCCGGCTCCGAGCCCCGAGCGGCCACGAGGCGAACAACGCTCCGTTGCCGATATCTTACGCCAAGTCCTCAACTCCGGAGGTGCGCTGTGATCGACTTCCATCTCTTCCAGCAAATCCACCACCTCCATTCTCACGATGGACTTTCCATCCGTCAGATCGCCGAGCACTTAAAACTCCATCCGGAGACCGTCGCCCGATGGATACACCGCGAGCGCTTCGAAGCGCGGAGCGCTCCTGGCCGCTCCAGCAAGCTCGACGCCTTCCGCGGGCAGATCGTCCGCTGGCTCGAACAACATCCTTATAGCGCCCGCCAGATCTGGCAGCGTCTGCTCCCGCTGGGCTTTGAGGGCCAGTACACCATCGTCAGTGACCTCGTGCGCAAACTCCGCCCCACCCAGTCCAAGGCATTCCTGAGTTTGCAGTTCCTTCCCGGCCAATGCGCCCAGCTGGATTGGGGGCATGCCGGCTGGATGCGCATCGGCTCGACCCGCCGTCGCGTCAGTTTCCTGGTCCTGGTCTTCTGCTACAGCCGCAAGATGTACGTCGAGTTCACCCTGGGCCAGAGCATGGAACAGTTCCTGTGCACGCAGCAGAATGGCTTCCAATTCCTCGGGGGTGTCACCGCTGAAATGATGGTCGACAATTGTAAGACCGCCGTGCTCGACCATCCTCTCGGTGGCCCCGCCACTTTACATCCGCGCTATATCGACTTCGCCCAGCATCATGGCTTCATAATCAAACCCTGCACTCCCCGTCAGCCCCAACAGAAGGGACGCGTCGAATCCGCGGTGGCTTATATCAAGGGTAATTTTCTCCGTGGACTCGAACTCCACTCCCTGGAATCGCTCAACGCCCAGGCACGCCACTGGCTCGATACCGTCGCCAACGTCCGCCAGCACGCCCACACCCGGCGCACGCCCAACGAACTGTTCCTGGAGGAAATCCCCAAGTTGCGTCCGCTCAATCCCAGCCAGTACGAGGCCTGCAACTACCTGCCCGTGCGCGCCAACAACCGAGCCCGGGTCATTTTTGAAACCAACCGTTACAGCGTGCCACCGGCTTATGCCGACCGTGCCCTGGTCCTCAAGCTCTATCCTGAGCGACTGGTCTTCTACAACGACCAGAACCAGCAGGTCGCCCTGCACACCCGCAACTACGACCGCCACCAGGACGTCGAGGATCCCGAGCACGCCGAAGCCCTCCTGGCCCAGCGCCGACAGGGACGCCGCCAGCAGCAGTGGGTTCGCTTCATGAACTTGAGCTCTGTTTCCGAAGCCTACTATCAAGCCCTGGAACAACGGCGAGAAAATCCCCGTCATCACCTCTTGAAAATCCTCGCCCTGAGCGAGCTCTACGGCGTGGACACCACCGCACGGGCGTTGCAAGACGCCTACGATCTCCAGGCCATTGGCGCTGACTATATTGCCAACATCCTCCACCAACGCTCCAAGCCGGAGGTGACGCCCGGTGCCTTACACCTGACCCGGGCCAGTGATCAGCTCGAACTGGATCTAGCCCCGCCGGATCTATCGATCTACGACCGCTCGGGAGGTGAGGCGTGAATCCCACCGATCAACGGCTTCAGGAACAACTCCAGGCCCTGCGCCTGCATCGTATCGCTGAGCAATACCTGCCCCTGAGCACCCAGGCCGCCAAGGAGAACTGGACCCACGTCGATTACCTCGCCCGACTCCTGGACTCCGAGAACGCTGCCCGAGAGCAACGCGCCTTGGAACGGCGCCTGGCGGCCGCCCGGTTTCCGGTCATCAAGACCCTCGAACAGTTCCGGTGGGACTGGCCTAAGAAGCTCAACCGGGCCCAGGTGCAGAATCTCTTCCGCCTGGGCTTCGCGAAGGCCAAGACCAACGTCATCTTTCTCGGCGGAGTCGGATTGGGAAAATCCCACCTTGCAACGGCTCTGGGCCATGCCGCCGTGATGGCCGGACACACCGTACGCTTTGCCGGTGCGGTCGATATCGTCAACACCCTCACCACGGCTCAACTGGAACATCGGCTCAAAGCCGAGATGAAGAAGTACTTACAGCCCACAATCTTGATCGTCGATGAGCTGGGATATTTGCCGATCGACAAGAACGGCGCAGACCTATTGTTCCAGGTAATTAGTCACCGTTACGAACAAGGTTCGCTGATCCTGACTACCAATCAGCCGTATAAATCTTGGGCCAAAGTGTTCAACAACGATGCCACGCTGGCATCGGCGGTGCTCGATCGGCTATTGCATCACGCTGAGACCGTGATCATCGAAGGCAAGAGCTACCGGATGAAGGATCAGATCGAGAATCCCGAATAAAGAAGGCCACACCCTCGGCGGGGGCGGCGAACCCATCGTCGCCCTCTCCCATCTCGGAAATATCCCTCAATCACTGTGCGGTTTTCAAATCGGCACTTTCACACGGTTTTCAGACCGTCCTCCGCACACC
>JAUSEJ010000975.1 GCA_030650265.1 Dehalococcoidia bacterium
GACGGAAGAGTACCATTTCATGAAGGCTTCGAACAGGTCACCGCGATGATCGCCCACCTTGGAAAAATGGGCGAGGTCCTTCGGGTCGTAGTAGGTGTCCAAATATTCTTCCTCCAGCTTATTTCTCCAGTTGTCCCTTCCAGGCAGCCATCCCACCTTTGACGTTCCAGACCAGGGCAATGATGGACATGGCAAGCCTGCTGAATAATAGATCGCCCGCTTCTTCGCTCGAACGGTCATTCGCCGTCTTTTTTGTCATATACGATGAACGCCTTTCACGGACAAGATGCGGGAGGCCAACGCAAATATCAATGCTAACACCAGCCTCAATGCAACCATCATAGAATAGCATAGTGTTGCGCTTACGTACAGTAAACCTTCGCAGAACCTTCGCAAGTCTCGCTTTATTTCGCTAGGATGATATAATGATAATTAATCAACAGCCGATTTATGGCAGAGGGCAGCCGGCAGCCAACGACCACAAAGTAGTGCTGAATGCCGCCATCTGCCTGGAGGGGGTCACGAGAGTGGCAAGCAATTCTATCACCGTCTATGGTACCGCCTGGTGCGGTGACTGTCAACGAGCTAAGAGAGTTCTCGATGGCAAGGGAGTGAGTTATACATGGATTGACATCGGCGCCGATCCGGGAGCGGCAGCGGAGGTCATGCGGATGAATGGCGGCATGCGGTCGGTTCCGACCATCCTGTTCCCCGATGGCTCGGTGCTCGTGGAGCCGTCGGATTCACAACTCAGGGCGAAGATCGAGACTGTAGTCAAGTAACTCTGACAATTTCGGTTGTGAAGCGTTAGCTGTACCGGGTAGTTGGACTGGTTATCAGGCTGCAATGAGGTTAGCACAAATCAGGAGGGGGACGGACAATGGCAAAGACTATGGTTAAGCTTTTTCAAGATCCGGCGGCCGCCGCCAGGGCGATCACGGAACTGGTCTTCTCCGGCGCGAAATTGGCCGATATCGGTGTCGCCGTGAAATCGCCGGTCGCCTGTGATACTCTGTCCCGCGAGGCCGGGGTATCCTTCACCGCCCGGGTCGATGCCCCTACATCGGGAACGATTGCCTTATCGGGCCCCGCTGCCGGTGGCAACACGTTCGAGAGCCTGGCCGCCATCTGGGACGTGGCCAAAGAGGGGTTGTTCTACTACGAATCAGGCCTGCAGCGTGGTGGCGTTGTAGTCAGCGTTCAGGCCGACGAGGCGGGGGCGGCCTCAGCGAGGGCGATTCTCCGCAGCGCCGATTCCTTTCACGTCGCACCGACCGACCCGCCCACCAACGACGGGCCTTTCTACCTGAGTGAACGGGTCACCAGAATCGATCAGCGAGGGCGATAGGCTTGTTTTCCCGAATGACATCCGGAAAGACTAGCACAGGCTTCAGTCCTTGTACAGCCCGTGCTCGGCGATATAGGCCTCTACCTGATCGGTAACCTGGTACCTGATCGGCAGTCCCTGCCGCACTCTGTGGCGCAGGTCTGTTGAACTGATGCCCAGAAGGGGCATGGGGAGAACGCTGACTCGCTCCGTCAGGCCGGGCAAGTCGGGCTCTAGCGAAGAGATGTCGAAGGCCTCATGCCCGGGTCGCGGCATGATCAACAAATGACAAAGATTGATGAGGATTGCCGGGTCCTTCCAGGTCTTGATCTCGGCAAGGGCATCCATCCCGATAAGAAAATAGAAGCGGGCAGCGGCACCCCTCTCCTGCCGCAGAGCCTGGAGTGTGTCCACGGTGTAGGTAGGACCCTGACGATCGACGTCTACAGTAGAGAGGCGAAAGTGGGGATTGGCGGCGATACTGAGGCGCAACATGTCCAGGCGACGATGGGCGTCTGTGACAGGCCTGCTACCCCTATGCCAGGGGGTTCCCGCCGGCACGAAGAGCACTTCACTAAGGCGAAAGCAGATGCGCGCTTCCTCGGCGGCGACCAGATGGCCGAGATGAATCGGGTCGAAGGTACCGCCAAACACGCCCACCCTGGACTCTAAGTCCATCGAAACTCCCATTGCCCGATTTGGACAAGGTCGCCACTGGCAACGCCCGCCTTCTTCAAGCTGTTGAAGACGCCAAGGCGCTCAATCTGGCGTTTGAGAAAGTGTATTGCCTCGGGATTGGTGAGGTCTGTCATCACCACCATCTTTTCCAACCGCTGACCCTTGACGATGAACACTCCGTCCACTGATATCACTTGAATTGACTCTCTCACCGGGTGAGGCTTCAGGACTGGCATCGCCTGAAGGGTTGGCCTCGGGCTCTCCCGTTCGACTTCCCTCAGCCTGGCGAGGCAGCTCCGCAGGAGGGTCGTCACTCCCTGACCCGTCACAGCGGAGATGGGAAACACCGGCGAGCCAAGGTGTTTCAACTTAGCTACGAGGTCTTCCGTGCTCGTCTCTCCTTCAGTCACGTCGATCTTGTTGACAACAATAATCTGGGGCTTTCTGGCCAGGAGCGGGTCGAACTGAAGAAGCTCCTCGTTAACCCGGTGGAAATCGTCGACAGGGTCCGTTGAGGTTCCGTCGAGAACGTGAATCAACACCTTGGTTCGCTCGATGTGGCGAAGGAACTCGTGACCCAGACCAATTCCCCTATGGGCGCCTTCAATAAGGCCCGGGATATCTGCCGCCACAAAGGTCTCGCCATCGACCTCCACAACCCCGAGATTGGGAACTAGCGTAGTGAAGGGGTAGTCGGCGATCTTCGGCTTGGCCGCCGAGATTCTTGCCAGAAGGGTCGATTTCCCCACGTTAGGGTAGCCCACAATGCCGATGTCGGCAATCAGTTTGAGCTCGAGAAGAAGCCAGGCTTCATCGCCAGGCTCTCCTTTCTGGGCCATGCGCGGGGCCTGATTAACTGATGTTGCGTAATGAGTGTTGCCGAGGCCACCGCTACCTCCGCGGACTACCACGACCTTCTGCCCGTGCTCGGTTAGGTCCATCACCAGGCTGCTGTCGTCACCAGCGTCCTTCTCTATCTTGTAGATGATGGTTCCCACTGGCACCTTAATCTCGAGATCCTCACCCTTCTTCCCGTGCCTGTTGTTGCCGCTGCCATCATCTCCCCGTTCTGCCTTGAACTCCCGCTTGTACCGGAACTGCAGAAGAGTGTTTAGGCCTGCGTCTGCCACGAGAAGCACACTCCCTCCCCGACCGCCATCGCCACCATCCGGTCCACCATAGGGGATGAATTTCTCGCGGCGAAAATGGATGATTCCACCACCGCCATCGCCAGCCTTTGCATATATCTTGGCTCGATCAAAAAACATAAACACTCCAACCGGGCACGCTACGGGGATTTCCTCCCCCGCCCTATCTATGTCTATTATAACCGATAAGGCCGGGCAAGCAAGACAATGTGAAAGCGCAGGCTGACAGTACAAAGCCCTTTGTGTATAATGGGCCTGTCCAGGGATATCTCCGTGCGCTGAAAGTGGGACTCAAACAGTGGTCGAATTGCCAGGAACGGCGGATGTGATTGTCATAGGCGGAGGCTGTACCGGCACATCAGTTGCCTATCATCTCGCCAAGTCCGGCGCAAAAGTCCTCTTGCTCGAGAAGAACTCCCTCGCTTCTGGCTCTACCGGCTACTCTGCCGGCCTCATAACGCAGCAATTTGGCACCGAGATGCATGTCCGGCTGGCCAGGGAAAGCATGAGCTTCTTCGAAGAACTCGCCGGGGAGAAGTCTCTTGGCCTGAAGTTTCACCAGAATGGCTATCTCCATCTCCTCTTCACGCCAGCGCAATTGGAATTGGCTCGCAGACAGGTGGCCCTCCAACGCAGCCTCGGCGTCGATTCCCGAATATTATCCGCCACCGAAGTCCACCTGCTGATTAACTCCTTGAGAGTCGAAGATGTGGTTGGAGCGACATACTGCCCCCGGGACGGTTACACGGATCCTCATCTTACAGTCAATATATTTGCCGATCTGGCAAGAGCACATGGAGCCACTATCGCGCAGTGGACCGAGGTAACCTCCGTCGAGGCGCCAAACGGACGGGTGACGGGGGTGGTAACGGCGAGAGGAACCGTTTCGTCCCCAATAGTCGTGGATGCGGCGGGACCATGGGCGGCACTAGTCGCCGAAACGGTGGGAATCGATCTGCCCGTGCGGCCCTTCAAACGACAGCTCTGGTTCACCCGCCCCGGCGATCGGGTTCCGGATGGCGCTCCCGTCCTCTTCGACACCCAACATGACTTCTACTTCCGCCGCGAAGGAGATGGACTGCTAATGTGCCTTGGCAATCCGACCGAGCCGAGCAACTTCGACACGGCACTCGATTGGAGTTTCGCGCCGCAGGTGGCCGAATACGCTACCTTCCGTTTTCCCCCTTTCGAGAAGTCGCAACTGATATCAGGCTGGGCAGCTCCCAGAGATATCACCCCCGACCACGAACCGGTTCTGGGCGAGATTCCCGGCATCGAGGGTTTTGTGGCAGCCGCTGGTCACAGCGGTCATGGTTTTATGCTGTCGCCCGCTATTGGTCGGGCCATTGCCGAGCTAATCCTACACGGGCAAAGTTCAATTGATATCGACTCTCTGTCGCTCAGATGATTCATAGGAAGATGTTTTTCGATAGCGGATTATAGACCGACTGGGACTTAGGTGAGAAATCACCAAACTTAATTCATTCTCTTCTTAATTACAGAAGTAGACAGTAGTGTAGCTGTATATGTGGATAAGGGCCTGGCGCCTGAGAAAAGAGGGGTCAAATAGTGTTGACGGCTGGCCTGATCGATGGGGAGAACTTCTAAGAAGTGAATAGCGCTTTAGTTATCGGCAAGGACGCACGGGCGACAACTAGAAATAATTTAGGGAAAAAGTGTTAACATATCCACAGTAATGGCAGTTTATCCACAGTAGCGCCCTCCTTATCCCCTTATTTCTCGCCTTCACGTTTGCGTTAATATTGACACCGTCGGAAAAGTTGTGCTATAGTTAGCCTCAATTGTCGATGACTCCCGACAATTCCTCCGAGATGAATGAGGATTTCTTGATGAACGAGCCCCACGGCCTCTTACATGAATTGAAAGCCATATTGCCATTACTACCCATTATGCTGTTGGCGGCGATTGTCGTTGTGCTTCTCACCAACAAAGGGGGAGTGTATGCCGAAATGTTTCTGGCCGACCTCGCGACGGCGACGCCGACAGTTACGAGTACTCCCACATCCACGGCAACGCAAACGCCGACGCCAACCAAAACGAATACGGCTACGTCTACTGCGACTGTCACCGGCATCAGCACCGCCACCGCAACGCCGGTTCCCGCTGTTGTGTGGGGACAGGTGGTGTTCAATCCCTTTGCCGGCTGCGTACCTACGGGAGCCAGCCTGCCCCTTGATCGGGCTCAAGTCACAGTAACCGATGGTCGCGGGCCCATTTATGCCACGACTCAGGCAACCGGTCTTTATACGGTGACCGGCGTGGTCCCAGGTAATGTAACCATCAGCGTTTCCAAGGACGGCTATATTGCGCCAGCCACGCTGGGGGCTTACGTGTTGCCAGGCGAAGTAAGGCAGCAGAACATGTGCCTGATTCTCGTGCCGTCGAGCACCCCCTCCCCGACGGAGACGCCGACTACGACGCCGACCTTCAG
>JAUSEJ010000979.1 GCA_030650265.1 Dehalococcoidia bacterium
AGCCCCAGACCATGAGGGACGGCGCGCACAGATTCTGGCCGAAATCATCCATATGACGGATATCGGCGTTGGCCGATTCTTCGATGACGATGGCAGCCTCTTCCATGGTCAAGCCGCCCCCACCGTACTGCTTGGGAAACATGGGCGCCAGCCAGCCTTTGGCGCCAACCTTGGCCCTCGCCTCGCGCCAGAACTCCCACTGCTCTCGCGTCAGATCGTTATTGTCGAGTGGCAACTTCTGGCTTTCGCTGGGCCTGACATTAGCGTCGAACCAGGCCCGCACCTCTCGCCGGAACGCCTCTTGTTCCGCCGTGTAACTAATCTCAAAGTCCACGTTTCACCCTCCTCTAAAATGGTCGGGGCAAAAGGTGAAGAGGGTAAAAGGGCAAAAGGCAAGCGGCGACGCCCCCTTTTACCCTCCTACCCTCTTACCCCAGCGTCTAATGAATCGCCGCCGCTCTTTGCTGGGTCTTGGCGATGCCGATGCGGCGGGCAATGATGATCTTCTGGGCTTCCGGCGTGCCGCCCGGGTGCGTCAAGAGGCTCTGCCGCTGCTGCGCCTCGACCTCGCCGGCCAGAGCGCGCAGTTTGGGATCGGCGGTCAGTGCTACGGGTCCGAGAATATCCAGGGCCAGGTGGGCTATCCTTGGCATCGACAGCTTGCGATGGAGAGCGTTCTGCGATCCCTCCCATCTCCAGGGCGTCTTGGATGCTCGCATATAGTAGTTGCGCATCTCGAAAAGGCGGGAAATCTGCGCGTTCATCCAGAGCTCAACAAGGGAATCCCTAACGTCGGCGTCTTTGCTCAACGGCTTGCCGTTCCGCTTGGCCACGCGACAGTAATTGCTCAGCTTCTTGAAGAAATCGTCATGACCGTGCATGCTTGCCCCGCCGCCATGTTCAACCTCAAGTGTCGAGTTCGCGACTTTCCAGCCGTCGGTCTCACCGCCGATGAGCTGGGTTTTCGCTACTCGCACGTTATCGTAGTAGATAACTCTCTTGATTCCCCTGCCGACTATGTCCATCGATTGGATATCGATCCCCGGAGTCTTGGCAGGAACGAGGAAGGCGCCAATGTTGGCGTGGCGAGGTTTCGTCTGATCGGTGACGGCGAGGGTATAGAGCCAGTCCACGTCGCCATAAGTGCCGACGAAGATCTTCTGCCCGTTCAAGATGTAGTCGTCTCCATCCCGGTCGGCCTTCATCTTCAAGGATGCGAGGTCGGTGCCGGCGTCCGGTTCGGTGAAGCATTGCCAGGTAACGTCCTGTGCCGTGAGAATTGGGGGAAGGAAGCGCTTCTTCTGCTCCTCGGTGGCCCAAACCATAATGGACGGCGCGCCCAACGGTATCCCAAGGTCACCCATGTTCTGCAACTCGGCGTGAGCAATCTCCTCCTCGATGATAACGGCCTCCTCCATGTTCAAGCCGCCGCCGCCGTACTCCTTGGGAAAGAGGGGCGCTAGCCATCCCTTAGCTCCCAGGTGTTTCCTCAGTTCGTGGTGGTACGCCCAGATCTCCGGGGTGATATCGTTGTAGTCGACCGGTAGCTTCTGGTTCTCGTTTGGTCGGAAGTTGGCTGCAAACCAGGCCTTCACCTCCCGCCGGAATGCCTCTTGTTCTGCCGTGTAGTGCAACTCGAAGTCCATATACTACCCTCCAAAATTGGTCTATCCCTCGCGAGGCGAATAGCCGAACAGGGGGAAAAGGTGAAGAGGGTAAAAGGGAAAACGGGAGGTCACGCCTGCCCCCTTTCACCTTTTCACCTCTTCACCTCTTACCCCTGCGTCTAATGAATCGCCGCCGCTCTTTGCTGGGTCTTGGCGATGCCAATGCGGCGGGCCATTACGATCTTCTGGGCCTCCGGCGTGCCGCCGGGATGAGTCAAGATGCTCTGCCGCTGCTGCGCCTCGATTTCGCCGGCCAGGGCCTGTAGCTTCGGGTCGGTTGCCAGAGCGATGGGCCCGAGGATATCGAGAGCGAGGTGGGCAATCCTCGGCATCGATAGCTTGTGATAGAGCGCGTTCTGGGAACCCTCCCATTTCCAGGGAGTCTTAGAGGCGCGCATCCAATAGTTTCGCATTTCGAAGAGGCGCGTGATCTGGGCGTCCATCCAGATCTCCACGAGGGAGTCCCGCACATCCGCGTTTTTGCTCAACGGGATGCCGTTGCGCTTGGCCACTCGACAGTAACTACTCAGTTTCGTGAAGTACTCGTCATGACCGTGCATGCTTGCCCCACCGCCATGCTCGACTTCGAGGGTCGACTGGGCGACCTTCCACCCATCAGTCTCGCCGCCAATTAGCTGGGTCTTGGCTACCCGAACGTTGTCGTAGTAAATGACTCTCTTGATTCCCCGGCCGACTATCTCCATCGTCTGAATATCGACGCCGGGGGTCTTCGCCGGTACCAGGAAGGCGCCCATGTTGGCGTGGCGGGGTTTCGTCGAATCGGTGATGGCAAGTGTATAAAGCCACTCCACGTCGCCGAAGGCGCCGACGAAGATCTTCTGCCCGTTCAAAACGTAGTCGTCCCCGTCCCGGTCGGCCTTCATCTTCAAGGATGCGAGGTCGGTGCCGGCGTCCGGTTCGGTGAAGCATTGCCAGGTAACGTCCTGGGCAGTGAGCAGACGTGGCAGAAAGCGCTGCTTCTGCTCCTCGGTCCCCCAAACCATGATGGCCGGAGCGCATAAGGACTGCCCCAGGTCATTCATGTGCTGGATGTCCGCCTTGGCTAACTCCACGGCGACGATGACAGCCTCTTCCATACTCAACCCGCCGCCGCCATACTCCTTGGGAAACAGGGGCGTAAGCCAGCCTTTGGCACCAACCTTTTGCCTAACATCGTGCCAGAACTCCCACTGCTCCCGCGTCAAGTCGTTGGCGTCGACCGGCAACTTCTGACTCTCGCTTGGCCGAACGTTAGCTTCTAACCAGGACCGCACGTCCAGCCGGAACGCCTCTTGTGCCCCCGTGTAATGCATCTCGAAGTCCATGTCTTACCCTCCATCCATATTCCCAAAGACTCTATTACCTGACCCCGGCTTCATGGAGAAGCTTGTAAGGGTTGACCATATTGCGCGTCAGGCGCAAGGCGGCGGGCGCTATGCCCAGCGCGAGGCCGACCAGTTGGGGCAGATGGAAAATCGGCAAGTCTATCTTTGTTCCCATTTGCGTTTCGATCTTGGACTGGTAAATATCGAGATTGATGTGGCAAAGCGGACACGGGGTAACCATACAGTTGGCCCCTGCTTCCTTGGCCTGTTGCAAATGTTTGCCGGTCATGGCCAGCGAGGTTTCCTCGTAAACGGTCAAGAGAAGGAAGCCACAGCACTTGGTCTTGCCATCGTAGTCCACCGGCTCGGCGCCAAGGGCGGTGATAACCGATTCCAGCGAAGTCGGATTGTTGGGATCGTCAAACCCGTTCAGCTCGCTGGGTCGGAGAATCTGGCAGCCATAGAAGGGCGCTACCTTGAAACCGGTCAGAGGGTGCTTCACCATCGCCTTCAGCTTGTCGAGGCCGAAATCGCGGACCAGCGCCCAGAGAAACTGGGTGACATCCACGCCGCCTTTGTATTGGAGGCCAACCTTGCCTAGCACCTGGTTGGTACGCTCCATCACCTCGGGATCTTCTTTAAGTTCCTTGTTGGCCTTGCGGAGATTGAGGGTGCAGACGTTGCAGATGGTGAGGATGTCGAGTCCGTCCCGCTCGGCAAGGGCTAGCGTCCTGCCATTGAGCGCCCTGGCCATATCTTCGCTGTACTCCTCGATCATACCGGCGCCGCAACAGCTAGCCGATTTCATCTCCTCGAGTTCGATCCCCAGCTTCTCTGCGACTCTTAGGGTGGATACGTTGAGCTCGGGAGTGGTTCCTTTTGCCACGCATCCAGTGAAGTATGCGTATTTCATTTGTTCTCCTCCACTGTTTCGATGATGCGTCTAATCTCTTCGACATTGGGGATAGGTTGCTCGAACGGCATGGGCAGCTTTCCCTTGATTAACATCCGGATGCCGATCGGAGCCATGGACAGCAGCGCCTTGGGGTCGAGGCCCCGCGTCTTGAGGGGAAGAGTGACCTCGTTAAGCCTGCCGGTATGCTTCACCGACTCGACAAAGGCCTCCACGTGCCTTGCCCCCGGCGTCTCGGTGACGCCCGCCTCGATGGTCTTGCTCCGCAGCAGGCTAATGCAGTCTAGGGGCGCCACATGCTTGGGACAAACCTCCACGCAGGTGTAGCAGCGGGAGCATTCCCAGGTAGCCCTGGCGGCGCTCATTCGCTTGATGCGGTCGCTGGTGCTGTTATCCCTCACGTCAGCCACGAACCGATAGCCTTTGGCCAGTGCGGCCGGACCGGCAAATGCTTTGTCCGAGTCGACTACATTGCAGTCCGAATAGCAGGAGGCGCACATGATGCATTGGGCCGGCTTGAACAGGGGCTGCACCAGCTTCATGTCGACGACGTTCTCCCTCTCGGGTACGGTCGGCTTTGTTGACAGCCAGGGCTGGATGCCCCGGACTTGCTGCCAGAAAGGAGTCATATCGACCACGAGGTCCTTGATGACCCGCATATTGCCGATAGGCGAGACTTTCAATACGCCATTTCTTAGATGTGGCTCGATCTGGGTTTTGCAGGCAAGAACAGCATGGCCGTTCACCCGCACGGCGCAGGAGCCGCAGATGGCGCTCCGGCAGGACCGGCGAAAGCTGAGGGTGCCATCCATCTCGTCTTTGATCTGGAGCAGGCCGTCGAGAATCGTGGCGCCTTCGGCGAGGGTGACTTCGTAGGTCTTGTCATAGGGCCGTTTGTCGGCTTCCGGGTCAAACCGCTGTATCTGAAATCTTGCTTCCATTTTCCTAGTATGACCTCACTTCCGGCTTGAACATTGTGGCAGATACCGGGCTGTAATCGAGCTTCAACTCTCCGCCGCTCAAGCGGGCCATAGTGTGCCTCATCCACTTCACGTCGTCCCGATCGGGGAAATCCCGGCGGCAGTGGGCGCCCCGGCTCTCCTCCCGGGCCAACGCTCCCATAGCGATTCCCTCGGCGAGATCCAGCATGTAGCCTAGTTCCAGAGCGCCGGTAATATCGGTGTTGAAGACCTTTCCTTTGTCGTCAACAAAAACCTGCTTAAAGCGCTCTTTGAGCTCTTTGACCTTCGCCAGTCCTAGGACCATCTTGCCTTGATCGCGGTAGATGCCGAAGTTGGTGTGCATGTTCATGTTCATCTCGTCGCGAAGCACAAACACCTTCTCGCCCTTCCCCCGGCCGGCGATCTCGTCGATCCTCGCCTGGTCCCGGGCAGCGGCGCCCTTAGGGAAATCCTTGAGTGCAACCTCTCTTACGTACTTCGCCGCGGCCTTTCCGGATCGCCGGCCGAAGACGATGGTTTCGAGAAGAGAGTTGCCGCCCAAACGGTTGGCGCCATGGACGCTAACGCAGGCGCATTCGCCCGCGGCATAGAGGCCCTTTAGCGTGGCGGCGCCGTCAATATCGGTGCTGATGCCGCCCATCGAGTAGTGCAGGCCCGGCCTGACGGGAATGGGCTCGATGATGCAGTCGACACCGGCGAAGTCCATGGCCAGTTCCCGAATCTGCGGGAGGGCAGCCATAATTTTCTTGGCGCCGAGATGTCGCACGTCCAGGAAACAGCAGCCGTTTACGCCCCGACCCTCATCTACCTCGGTCTGGATGGACCGGGAGACAACGTCGCGGCTGGCCAGTTCCCATTTGTTGGGAGCGTACTTGCTCATAAAGCGCTCGCCTAAAGAGTTGAGCAGATAGCCGCCCTCGCCGCGCGCCCCTTCGGTGATTAGCACGCCGTTGCTGGCCAGAGCGGTGGGATGGAACTGGGTCATCTCCAGATCTTTGAGGGCAGCGCCGGCCAGAAGCGCCTGACCCATGCCATCTCCCGTGGAGATGTGAGCGTTGGTGCTCTTGTGGTAAACCCTACCGAGGCCGCCGGTTGCCATGATCACGGCCTTGGCCCGGATCTCGTGCAGTTTACCGGTGTTAAGCTCGCGCGCGACGACGCCCCGGCATTCCCCCTCCTCGACAACGATGGAGGTGACAAACCACTCTTCGTAGACCGTCACCCCGGACTTCATCAACTGCTCATACATCGTGTGCAGGAGAACATGGCCGGTGAAATCGGCGGCGTAGGCGGTGCGCGCGAAGCCGGCGCCGCCAAAGGGTCGCACCGCCAATCTTCCCTTGCCGTCCCGCGTGAAGACGGCGCCCATCCTCTCCATTGCGACGATATCGTCCGGAGCCTCCTTGCACATGGCGATGATAGCGTCCTGATCGCCCAGATAGTCGCTACCCTTCACCGTGTCGAACGAGTGCTTTTCCCATGAATCATCGGGGCCGAGAGCCGCGTTGATCCCTCCCTGAGCGGCGCCGGAGTGGCTGCGCAGGGGATGGACCTTGGTGACTATGGCGACGTTGACTTCTTTGGAAGCCTCGATCGCCGCCCTCATCCCTGCGAGACCGGCGCCCACAATGACAATGTCGTGAGTTGGCATACTCTACCATCCTTCGGGATAAAATCGCTGAGCCAGCCAGTGCCAAATTCGCCTGATCCAAGGCGGAAAACGAAAGATATAACTAGCCAGACGGGAAGCCATGAAGTATCCGCCTTGAAGATTCTACACCCACGAGAATGAGATGTCAACAGGGCTTCGGTAACAGTTATTTATGATTCAACACGCTCGCTTCTTGGGTCCTTCAGCGGAAGGGGATATGGAGTGCAGTTAGTAGAGCCGCGAGAAGCCCATTGACATGAGGGAGTACAATTTCACTGGGCCTTCATCTCAATGAATGATCATTTGCGGGAGTTCACCTACGTGGAGGAGCAAGTCGGGTCCATCTGCCTCGCCTGCGGGTTGTGCTGTAACGGCGTCCTGCACGCCTATGCCGTCATCGACGCCGATGATGTCGAACGTGTCACCTCTCTCGACCTGCCGGTCGAGACATTTGGCACTCAACTCGTCTTTCGCCAACCCTGCCCGCTCTACCATGAACAGAAATGTTCGGCTTACGCAAACCGTCCTCGCGTCTGCCAGGGGTACCGGTGTAAGCTCCTCAAGGAGCTGCATAGCGGCGCAGTAGCATTGGAACAGGTGGCGCAGCTAGTCGAAGGGGCGCATAAAATACATGCCGATGTTGTCGCTCAACTGCCTGCCGGCTACCTGTTCGCCCAACTGTGGCAGGACCTGGATCGCGATTATGATTCCGGACGCGGCCTTTTCGGATCGCTGGAGCAGCGCCAGACCAACGCGCCACTGCTTCTCAACGTCGGGATATTGAGGTTCTACCTGGACAGACATTTTGGCAGGACAAGGGGAGGCAAATCGGAATGATCCTTGTCACCCCTTATCGGCGCGCCCTCAAGCGTCAGCTTAGAGAATGTCTAAATCTCATGGCCTATTTTGGTTGGCGGCGTCCCCGTTCTGCCTAAAGGCTCCAGCAAATCAGGAAGCTGATTTAGTCGTCAGCCCATTAACCTTGAGTCCGGTAGAACACT
>JAUSEJ010000984.1 GCA_030650265.1 Dehalococcoidia bacterium
AACTCTCCCCCAATAGCATAGATTCGGCCGTTCACTGCTACTACCCCGAAGCCACGTCGTCGGGCCGTGGGCAAGGAAGCCCGTGTGGTCCATCCCAAGCTAGCCGTTTCGGAACGAGAACTTGCACCACTTCCCGTGTCCATCCCCCGACTGAACTCCACATCAAAGTTGACGGTCTGGATCCCCACCGGACTCGGTGGCGTCAGGGTGACGGCCCGGACGTAGGCAGGAGCATCGCCAGATGGCGAGATCAGCACCGGGGAGTAACTAACTTGCCCCTTCGTGTATTCGACATTGAAATCTAGATCCGTTCAGCGATGGCCGTGGTGTCGGTTATCCCCCACCAGTTCCTCCGGGTAATTTCCTCGCAAGCTCTCAGCAGGGCTCCGTTGTGTGCGCTTGTCTCAGACTATCTAAAGAGCGTTCCAGCCATCATCCCCATTCTCATCTCAATTATGCGCCACGATGCTTCAGATAGCGCCAAAGCAGCAAATGTTGTGATCTATTCTTTGGGCCTTAGCCGGTATATGGGTGTGGCTGATCGGCGACAACTCCACAATCTCGCCATCGGCGCCTTTTTCCACGATTTGGGCAGAGCTCACTTGCCTCAGCGAATACTGGCCAAGACTGGCATACTCTCGCCCGAGGAGTGGGCGATTATGCGAAGACATCCGTCCTGGGGCGCTGAGATTCTGGCCTCGGCCGCCGTCGCGCAGGAAGTTGTATTGGCTATGGTGGCGCAACACCACGAGCGTCTCGATGGATCAGGTTATCCGAATTGCCTCGAGGGCGACGAACTGGACCGCTTTGCCAGAATTGTGGCCGTCGCCGATGTTTACGATGCCCTGACCGCCGATCGTCCATACCGGAAAGGCAAACTGCCCTTTGACTCACTGATGATTCTACGGCAGGAAGCCGCCAGCAGATTGGGTCGTGATATGTTCGCCGGTATGGTCCATTTCCTCGCCGACATGCACGGAGCGTATGCGGACTTCCAACGAGGGGAATCTTGAGCCGGAATTGTCTATTTGGATGACATGTCGCTTTCCGCAGGGCGGGAATCCTGCCCTATTAACTGCGGTCGAGTTCGTCTCGCACGGCCTTGGCCAGCTTCTGGAGGTTTACCGGCTTGGGCAGAAAACCGCCGACGCCCAGGTCCAGCATTTCCGTCACCCGATCGGATTCAGCGTGGCCCGAGACAATGACTACTCTTTGCCCCGGTCTGATCCCCCGTATCCGCTCGTAGGTAGCCAGCCCATCCATGCCACCGGGCATGACCATGTCCAGCAAGACCAGGCCGACCGGCTTCTCCATCAAATAGGCTACCGCTCTATCGCCGCTGGAAACGGCATCTACAATGTAGCCAATACTCCGTAATATCGTGCCGGTGACCTCTTGCTGAAGTACGTCGTCGTCCACAATTAGAATGCTCTCCTTGCCCCGCGGCAATTCAACTGAAGGCTCTGCCTTGACAGCCTCCCGGCAGATTGGGAAATAGAGACTGAAGGTGGTCCCTGCCCCCACTTGACTCGTCACATCCACATAGCCATCATGGTCATGCACAATGGACTGTACTATGCTGCGCCCCAACCCCGTACCACGCCGTTTATCAGCCGTCTTTGTCGTGAAAAATGGTTCGAAGATTCTCTTTTTCGTCTCAACGGACATGCCACAGCCTGTATCCTGAATCTGCAACCTGACGTATTCGCCAACGTTCAGCCGGTCATAACCAAACCGGTCGTTATCAAGGTAGATGTTTTCGGTCTTGATGCGCAGTGAGCCAACCTCGAGCATGCGAGCCCATTGTGAGATGCTGGCTACACGGCTAGAGCCGGGCCATGAACCGGCCTTCTCGAAATTATGGACGACAGCTCCGGGTAAATCGCGCTTGTTGACTCGATCCTGTTTCCCAAAGCCGATTCTGAACAACCGGGGTCGGAGCCTCGCTCGCCGGCCTGGACCGGGGCGTTAGTCGGGACTGGTGGCAAAGACCATCCAGTCGGAGTGCCCGGCCGTGAAAGCGCCGGCGACGACGGTCTCGGCCCTTGTCTTGACTTGCCTCTGGCCGGCCTGTCCCCGCAACTGCTGCACACAATCCCGGTAGCCCCACCAGCGAGTCCGTCCGTTGCCGGCGTTCCCACCACTGGAGGAGAGGGGGTGCAGCCCCTCAACTGTGATATCCCCGGCGTAGAAGTCGTGAGCCTCCCCGCGCTTCACACCGTGCCAGTGGAAACCCTCGAGGAAGTACTGGAAGAAGAGGGTGAAACCATCATAAGGATTGAAAATATCCAACTCGCCGGGTGTGAGCCCCGAGCCCGAATAGCACCGATGGGCGATTCTGTCGGTCCAGGCTTCCGTCTCCTCCAGGGTTTCACAGATACTCCGGACCTTCCCTCTTTGCGAGCAATGGTTAAGAATGTAAACCGGTTTCTGCCTCATGGTTCTGGCCCGCTCGCCAGTTGTGATGAGGAAGGTCCCGGCGG
>JAUSEJ010001005.1 GCA_030650265.1 Dehalococcoidia bacterium
CCTTGCGATTGGTTCTTCTGGTGGGAGGAAGTTCTACATCACCGGTAACCCCTGGTTCATCATCGACCGCCGCACACAAAGGTCCCTATGGTAGTGTGACAATTGCCATTAACTTCGGCACTGGCACCTTCGATCCGTTGACGGCCAGCGGCGCGACCTTCACCGGACTTGGTCGGGCCATCTTCGACGTATTGTTGGAATACGATGACGAGGATAAGTTGGTGCCGGGAATAGCGGAGCGTTGGGAGATCGCTCCCGATGGCATGAGCCAGACTTTCTACATCAGGAAAGGGGTCAAATTCCACAACGGTGACGACCTCACAGCGGCCGACGTCAAGTTCAGCATTGAGCGGATGATGGGACCTAAGAGCGTCCATCAGGACGTAAATGTCTGGAAGGGCGTCATAGACAAGATAGAACTCAAGGACGACTACACTCTAATATTTCGCATGAAAGTCCCACAATTCGACCAGATCAAGAGCGTAGACGGCGGAATGACAGGCGTACTGCCCAAGAAGTACTTCGAGGAGAGGGGGGAAGATTTCTTCTTCCGCAATCCCATAGGCAGCGGACCATGGAAAGTCGTGAAGTACGAACCTGGACTTCGAGCCGAATTAGAGGCTTTGGATAGCCATTGGCGAGCCGTGCCCCAATTCAAGAACATTATCCTTATAGGCGCTAAGGAAGAGGCCAGTCTGGTTGCCATGCTCAAGACGGGGGAATTGGATTTGGCCCTGGTGTCGACCGATTCGGTACCCGGCCTCAAGGCGGCCGGCATCCGCATAGTTACTTTTGACAGAGGAACCAGTTACTACTCCTGGCCGTTCTATGACGTGGACAACCCAACTGCCGTGCCTTTGGGCGATGTTAGAGTACGAAAGGCCCTGCAACTGGCAATAAACTCTAAGGAGATGGCAGATAAGCTTTTCAGCGGCAACGCGGCGCCGCAGATAATGACCTATGTGCGCCCGACCGCCTATTTCTGGGACTCGAACGTCCTGAAG
>JAUSEJ010001010.1 GCA_030650265.1 Dehalococcoidia bacterium
GCTTGCGACTCTATCGAGTCACACTGAGAGGTTACCGAATAATGTCAGCTGCGCTAGGTTTTCGCCTGGTTACATTCCCTCAGCAACTGGCACAAGCATGATTTCCGCACAACACGCAAATCATGCGGGGTAATACTATAGGCTTTGATCGCGTTATCGATTTCACCTGCGTCTAGTAGTACGCTGCCCATACTATCGAGTACGTGCGCTTCCATACGCAGATAGCCAGCGTCACGCACCTTGTTCAGTGCTTCGCGCAGAATCTCCAATGCCTCCGCGTACTCACCCTGGCGGTAGCTTACCATTGCCATATTGTTAAGGGTGGTTGCGGCAAATCCGAGGTCGCCGATCTTCTCCGACAAGGCGAGAGAGCGGCGATAGTACTCGACCGCGGCGGAGAGGTCTGCCTTGGAGTAATGAGCCATGCCAAGGGCGTGAAACAGCTCAGCCATCTGATATGTGTTGCCCAATCCCTCGTATATGACAAAAGAACGTTTCAGTTCAGCGATACTTTCGCCGAATCTGCCTTCAATACCTTGAATGATGCCTATTCCTTTGCGTGCTTCGGCCTCCAGTTCAGAGCCAGACCCGGCGGCCTGCAGTACCGCGCGCAGGTCGTTGACTGCCTCCTGTTGTCTGCCCATCAACCTGAGGACGCTGCTGCGCTTGGCCGTAGCCCTGGCGGCGTTGAAGTTGTCGCCCTCCAGCTTAAACACCCCGATGGCCCGATCGAATAGAGCAAGCGCTTTGTCTAATTCGCCTGTATGATAGAGTACCCGCGCTTGAAATGTCATCAATAGAGGACTTACCTTCATGACCTCTGGCGGGATAACCTGCAGCCATCGTTGCATGGTCTGTAGTCTGCCCGTATTCAGCAGGTCCTCGCCTTCATTGTGAATCAGAGTGATAATGCGGTCATAGAGTTCCGCCGATGCATAGTACTGCACGGCGTTGTCCGCCTCGCCGCAGCGATGGCAAACGGCGCCAGCTTGGAGGCAGATCTCATGGTACCTTGCGGGAAACTCTTCCTTGAGTTTGTTGCGCAGGTACTCCGCGAACAGATTGTGGTATTGGTACCAGTCGCTTCCCTCAAGGCGCGTGATGAACAGGTTCTTGTCCTCGACCGTCTGAAGCAATTCGAGGGTGCCGGTAATGCCCGTGACTTCGGTGCATCGTTCGGCGCTGAACTGGCGCAAAACCGAGGATTCGAGCAGAAATGTTTGGAGGGACGGAGATTGCTGGTTGAATACTTCGCCGGCAAGATAGTCAAACACAGGGCTTCCGGATTTCCTTGCCCGCGTTATGGTTTCCAACATGCCATGGCTAAGGCCGTAGGTGCCGAGGACGATCGCCGTAATCCATCCCTCGGAATTCTCGGCCAACTGCCGGGCCATAGGCTCCGGCAGCAGCATCTTAAAGGCAGTGCGCATGAAGTCCCTGATTTCCTGCACCGTGAAGCGCAAATCGGCAGCGCCAAGGCCGGCGACCAGGCGTCTAGCGGCGAGACGCGAAAGGGTGATCCTCGGGAGTGTTCGGCTAGAGACAATGATATGGCAATTGGCAGGTAGATAGTAAAGGATGAGGTCAAGCGCCTCGTTTACCAGAGGACTGTCGTCCACATGGTGGTAGTCGTCAAGAACGATGAAGAAATACTCGGGAATGGCTTCATGCATTTCTGTGACAAGGATACCGACGACGGAACTCAGGTCTTTGGCCAAGTCGGTAACTTTTTCCAGGAGGCTGAGTGTCCTCTCGCCGAAGTTCGGATACCGCTGTCGGATACTGGCCACGAGGTACTCGAGGAAGACCCTGAGATCGATGTCGGCTTCTGATAAACTATACCAGCAAATAGTCGCTTCGGTGCTATGGGCGAAGTCGACCAGGAGGGTGGTCTTGCCGTATCCGGCTGGCGCCGAGATCAGGATCAGGCGACACTCCACCTGCTCATGGAGAAAGTCGACAAGGCGCTCCCGATGCAGTGTATCGGCGCGCTCTCGCGGCACTCGAACACGAGTTAGATAAGGTAAGTCATCCCGTTGCATATCCAACCTGCGATGGTCTAGTTAATCTGGAACCACGCTGATAGCAATTCCGAGCGAAGCCGTCAGCATTGTACCATAGGAGCAGCCAGAAGGTAATAGGAATAAAGTACTGGCTCTGACTGAGGAACGTGCCCGCCCTCGAATGTCTCTGCCAGCGGAAGACAGACGTGATTCGAGCCATTTTGGCCGATTGGGGTAGAAGTTTAGGGGGCAAGGGAGGCTTTCTGTCCCGACACAAGCAAGGGCGAGAGCCGTACGCCCCTACGGTGGATTCCGGCGGCAACGTCGCCTGGCCATCAAGGCAAAAAAGGGGCCGGTCCTAGTCTTGGACCGACCCCCTGATTATCTTAGCTGATGTTGAACTGACTAGGCTTTCTCTTTTAACTCCTGAAGCATTCGGGCATCACCGCTTTGACCATAGCGGTCGGGCCTGTACTCCTCGAGCTTGAGGGCACGGCGTTTCTTGTCGATATGGGCAAGTGTCTTCTCGACAATCTTGACCAGGTCCGGCTCGAATTCGAGTTTGCCGCCTAGCTTCTCTTCCCAACCGGTGCTGATCAACTGCTCGATTTGCTTGCTTCCAGCCACCGGTGAGCCGACGCCGAAGATAACATAGGCGCCAGAGGCCACGAAATAGGCGCCAATGGCGAGAGCCTTCTCGTGCATCCATTCCGGAGCAATGCCGACCGCTGGCAGGTCGTCAATGTCCTCGCCGAGACCGCCCTCCTCGGCCATCTGGGTGAGCACGGTGAGAATGCGGGTGTTGTCCACACACGAGCCAAGATGGAGTACCGGCGGAATACCAACGGCCTCGCAGACCTCCCTCAGGCCTGGTCCGGCAAATTCCATCGCTTCTGGAGTAAGCAGGCCGTATTTGGCATTGGCATGAGCGCCGCAGCCGGTCTGGACGACGAGCACATCATTCTTAATAAGCTCGCGCACTATATATGAGTGTCCCTCATCCTGAACGCAGCGGAAGTTGTTGCAGCCGACCACGCCGACTGCGCCCCGGATGCGTCCAGACATAATTGCATCGTTGAGCGGGCGGAAGGAACCGCGATAGGTGCCGCCCAGTGCGTAGTTAATATACTCGTGGGAGAATCCACCGATGAGCTCGCTTTGGATATCGGGAATGGCAACCGCTTTGCGGTTGGGGTAGTTGTCGATCGCCGTTCGAACGATAAGTCTGGCGCTGGTAAGGGCATGATGCTCGTCGAACTGGATATGGGTGGCACCGGTGATCTTGGCCTTCGGCGAAGTGGTGATCAGCTTGGTGTGGTAGCGTTTCGACAGTGAGGACAGAGCTTCCATAATGCACTGAACGTCTACGACCATGGCATCAACAGCACCGGTGATGATCGCCAGTTCCTGGCTACTGAAATTCCCGGCGGACGGGATGCCGTGTCGCATAAGGATCTCGTTGGCTGTGCAGCACATGCCCGCCAGATTGATGCCTTTGGCGCCCTTCGATTTGGCATATTCGATAGACTCCGGTTCGCTGGCCGCAACCACGATCATCTCAGACAGTAGGGGTTCGTGGCCGTGAACGATAATGTTGACCTCGTCATCCTTGAGGACGCCCAAGTTGGAATTCGCCTGAATAGGACTGGGCGTGCCGAAGATGACGTCGCTGATGTCGGTTGCAAGCATGGCGCCACCCCAGCCATCGGTCAGGGAGGTCCGCAGAGCTTGCATAAGGATATGATCCGGATCCTGGTCGGTACCCATTCCTGTGCGATGCAGGGTCTCTACGATCTCCCGGTCAATACCACGGGGAATCAAGCCAAGTTTTCGCCACAATTCCTGCCGCTTCTTTGTGGCCCGGGAGGCGCAAATAATCTCCCCTGTTTGCTGGCCAAATTGGGCCAGGGATTTATTGGCTACATCCTCGGCGACTTCTTCCTTGGTTCGTCCGTCGCTCTTGATGCCCATCCAGCCGGCCATCTTTCGCAGCTTTTTTTCGTCCTTGATGCCGTAGCCTTGAGCCTCGCCCTTAGCGATGGCGAGCAGGGCAAAAGCCAGATCACGGCCATGGTCAGAGTGAGCGGAGGCGCCTGCGGCTATGCCACGGGCCAGGTTTCTCGCCGTAATAGTGGCGTGAGTGGCGCCGCAGATGCCGACCATGGTTTCGGCATTCTTGCCGACGAATCGACAGGGTCCCATGTAACAGACCGAGCAACAACTCCCCTCTCTGCCAATCGGACAAGGCTTCATATCGAGTGCCCGGCTAAAAGCTGTGGGGATGTTTTCAGCTTCGGCCTTCGCCAAAACTTCTAGTGATGCGGGATCAATTGTTGCCTGCTTCGGAGTCATTATATGCCTTTGCACCTTTCTTGAATAGTGATGTTAGTGGACGTCAATCCACGCACTGGTATGTTAACATACGCCAGATTCTTTGTCAAAGTGTGGCGGCCCATTCAACCCTTGGATTTATCGAGTATTTCAAATATGGTGGATAAGTCTATTGAAAACAGGGGAGTCTTATGGTAAGATAGAACGGTTAGTGGGGCTAAGTGGGTGGAAGTGGAGTGTGGTCAGGATATTTGGAGCGCAGGTAGTCTAGATGTTTCTTGGTGAGTATGCTTATGTCATCGACCAAAAGGGACGATTGGCCATTCCTCCCAGATTTCGGGAGGCCTTCCGTGATGGCCTTGTCCTGGCCCGTGGTTTTGACAAGTGCATTCTAATCTATCCGATGGCAGAATGGAAGGAAATGGCCCAAAGTAGAGCTAGCCTGCCCCCTACCCGCAGCAGTGTCCGACGCGCCAACCGCTATACTTTTTCCGGCGCCTTCGATCTTGAATTGGACAAGCAGGGCAGAGTACTCGTGCCTTCAGCCCTGCGCGATTATAGTGAGATTAGGGCCGAGGTGGTTGTGCTCGGCCTCTATAACTACCTTGAAATCTGGGCAAGGGAAACTTGGGAGAACGAGAAGTCTCAGATGAGCGCGGCAAGCTGGCAGATCGGGGAAAGCGTTGAATACAGGGAATGACGGACAGGCCGCATCTCGATCATATCACCGTGTTGCTCGCGGAGGCTATCCGCTATCTTAACATCAAGTCAGGTGGCTCTTATATAGATTGCACCCTCGGCGGTGGAGGGCACGCAAAGGCGATTCTCGAAAACTCGACGCCTGATGGCAGGCTACTAGGTTTTGACGCCGATCCGGTCGCCATCGCGTCTACGTTTGGCCGGCTGAAGGAATTCGGTCGAAGGGCAGTCATGGTCAATGAGAACTTCTGCAAATTGCAAAAAGTGGCCGAGGAGCAGAGTTACTGTCCGGCGGATGGCATAGTTTTCGATCTGGGGCTGTCGACACTGCAGCTCGATACTCCGGAACGAGGGTTTAGCTTTCAAGCCGATGCTCCCCTCGATATGAGGTTCAGCCCCCGGCAGACGTTGACGGCGGCCGATATTGTGAATGCGATTTCGGAGTACGAGCTGGCAGACTTGATCTTTCGTAATGGCGACGAGCCGTCAAGCAGACGGATCGCCCGGTATATCGTTCAGAATCGTCCGCTTCTGACCACTTTCCAGCTTGCCGCTGTGGTCATGAGGGCCGTTGGCGGCAGGCGAGGAAAGATTCATCCGGCGACTAAAACTTTTCAGGCCCTGCGAATCGCGGTAAACGAGGAGATGGACAGTCTCCACTCAGCCCTGGCGCAGTCGGTTCAAGTTCTGGCGCCCTACGGCCGTCTGGTGGTGATAAGCTTCCACTCGCTGGAGGATAGGATTGTCAAGGACTTTATGCGACAGGAGGCAAAGGGTTGCCTCTGTCCACCCAGGCTGCCGCAGTGTGTATGCGGACGGCAGCCCACGGTGCGACTCATAACCAGGAAAGTTGTAACGCCATCGTCGGCCGAAGTTGATCGGAATCCTCGCAGTCGAAGCGCCAAGCTGCGGGCCTGTGAGAAACTAGCGTAGTGTTCCGGGAGTCGGGAATGTCGTCTAATTTGATTTCCGTAGCCAGAGATAAGGGGCAACATCTGCCGAGACGGAGTGCCTTGCCAACCGTCTTGACAGTGGCCATCGCTATAGTCAGCTCGGTGAGCCTTCTCCTTCTCGTGCAGACCAGTGGCATGACAACTACCGGCTACGACGTGAAACGTCTCGCAATTGAAAAAGTGGACTGGCAGCAGGCGAATTATCAACTGGAATCGGAGACAGCCAATCTGCAGTCTCTGAACAGGATCGAAAAGGAAGCGAAGGGCAGGTTGCACATGACCCCGGCGACCGAATATATGTTCGTCAGCATCGCGGCGGCTCCCAACGTTTCCGGTGAAAGCCTTTCCCCTCCTCTCCGTTCAAAGCTTCCCGGCGTTCGGCAGGAGGACGATGGTTGGTCGCAGCAATTGCTGGATTGGCTTGGTCTCGCGCTGGGTTTTCGACCAGGATAAAAGCAGTGTATATGACGTAGTCCTACTGAAGGACTGGCCCTGAGGCGCTTGTATGTTGAGAGATTTGAAGGTTGAGCGGTGGAGGTTGGTGGTCGTCATCCTGGTTCTCGCGGGCTCTGCCGTCGGGTTGATCCTGCGGGTGGGCTATCTACAGACGGCAGAATATGCTAGCTTTGCCAGATTGGCGGCCGCAGAGCATTGGGGACAGCAGGAGATTACGCCCCAGCGCGGCACTATTCGCGATAGAAACGGTTATGTTCTCGCAGCTACCGTCACCGTATTCGACGTTTTTGTTGACCCTGGCGTACCGCAAGACCCGGACAAGGGAGCTATGACCGCCAGCCTGATTGCTCCTGTCGTCAAGCTGCCTATCGATCAGGTTAAGGCTGCTCTTCTGGCAAAAGGGGAACGTCCGGCCTTGTTGGTCGGAGACGTGTCGTATGAGGCAGGCAGCAAGATCGAAGAGATGCAGCTCGCCGGTATTCGACTGAAGAAAGTCACGAAGCGGGTCTATCCGGAGGGCAACCTTGCTGCGCCCCTGGTTGGCTTTGTTGGCCAGGATCAACGAGGCTTAACCGGGTTGGAGGCGGATTTCAACCGGGAGTTGATGGGAAAAGTGGGCATGCTGACTTACGAAAGGGATACAGTTGGGGAAGAGATTCCTCTAGGTTACCGCGAGGAAACGCCATCGCAGGATGGAGCGGACATAGTTCTGACCATTGATCGATTTGTGCAGCGACTGGTTGAAACTGAACTGGACAAGGCCATGAAGAAGCACAATTCGTCAGGCGCAACGGTGATTGTGATGGAGGTCAAGACCGGGGCAATACTGGCAATGGCCAATCGCCCGAGTTTCGACCTGACCAAGCTCAACTTGGCAGACAACGCCAAAGTAAACCTGTTTCGGATCGCCTCGATTACTGACATGTACGAGCCCGGTTCCATCTTCAAGGTCTTTACCGTGGCATCGGCCCTCCAGGAGAAATTGATCCAACCGGGCACTACGTTCAACTGCACCGGTGTGGTGACAAAGAACGGCTGGCCCATTCGGAACTACAATGGCTCTGCCCACGGTGTCGAAACCATGACCGACATACTGAAGAATAGCTGCAATATCGGCACAGTTTGGGTCAGTGATCTTCTCGGCGCCGATCGATTCTACAAGTACATCAAGAATTTCGGCTTTGGTCAGCGCACCTACGTAGAGCTAGAAGGAGAGGCGTCTGGCCTGCTGCGGACCAACCAGAGCCAAGGCTGGACAGCCATCGATCTGGCAGCCAACGCTTTTGGCCAGGGGATTAGCGTTACACCTCTTCAGCTAGTCACGGCGTTTGCGGCGCTCGGCAATGGTGGCAGGCTTATGAGACCTTACGTGGTTCGCCAGGTGGCGGCAAACACGGGCACCAGGGATTTTCAGCCCGTGATGGTGCGGCAGGTGATATCTGAGGAGACGAGTCGTACCCTGACTAAGATGATGAATGTGTCGGGAGAGGCGGGCACCGGTAACCTTGCGGCAATTCCGGGCTATCGGATTGCCGGAAAATCCGGGACAGCGCAGATCTCGCTGAAGGGTGGCTACACCGGCGATACCACTGTGGCAGGATTTGCCGGATTTGCGCCGATGGAAGACCCCCGCGTTGTCATCCTGGTACGGGTGGACGAGCCTAAAGATATCCCCTGGGGAAGCTCGGTGGCGGCGCCATTGTTCAAGTCTGTTATGGAGCAGACTCTGCTCTATTTGAGGGTGCCCCCCACAGATCCGAGCAAGGTAGGAAAGCCGGCATGGTGATAGTTTCGCTGGAGCAGCCTGAAAAGGTACTCTTACAGCCAGGGCTAAATGTTGACACTAACTGATATTCTAGGCCTTATCGCCGATAGAGAATTCAGGGCTTCGTCTTCTGGTGGCTTAGGCAGACGAATTGCCGGCGCTTGCGTGGATTCCCGACAAGCCAGAAAAGGCTTTTTGTTCATTGCCCTCCCCGGCGAGCGAACTGACGGACACCTGTTTTTGGCTGACGCTTTCGGGAAGGGAGCGAGTCTGCTGTTGATTAGCAGGACTTATTACGCCGGACATTCGCAGGAACTGCCTGATGCGGATCTCATAATCGTGGACGATACCCTCTCTGCCTTGCAAGAACTGGCCGGGGGTTGGCGGCGAAGGCATTCTGTCAAAGTTGTCGGAATAACCGGCAGCGTTGGCAAGACGTCCACGAAGGACATGGTTGCGGCAGTTCTTTCCCGGCGCTTTACGGTTCTGAAGAACGAGGCCAATTTCAATAGTGAGATCGGCCTGCCCTTGACCTTACTGAATCTTGATGAGAGCCATCAGAGGGCTGTTCTGGAAATGGCGATGTATGCTGAGGGTGATATTTCTCTTCTTTGTCGCATTGCTGGGCCAGAAATCGGTGTCGTGACCAACGTTGGTCCTAGCCATATGGAGCGTTTGGGTAGCCTGGAAAACATCTGTCGTGCCAAGGCAGAGCTGGTCGACAGTCTGCCCGCAGCCGGCGTGGCCATACTCAACGCTGACGACGAACTGGTTCGGTCGATGGCGGGAAGGACGGGGGCCAGGGTAATTCTCTTTGGGCTCGACCGGCGGAGCGATGTGCGCGCCGTAGCAATCTGTTCGCCAGGGCTCGACCGAGTCGAGTTCGAACTGCACCTCGGTGGTCAAAAAGCGCATGTGACGCTGCCGGTGCCTGGAGAGCATAACGTTCTGAATGCTTTGGGCGCTGCCTCCGTCGGGATGGCTGAGGGTCTCAGCCTGGGCGAGATAGTTGATGGACTAGAAGGCATGAGATTCGAGTCCAGGGTAAGGTTGTTGCCGGGGATAAATGGCAGCGTGGTGATCGACGATTCGTACAATGCGAGTCCGGTTTCGACTGTGGCGGCGCTCAATCTTCTCTCGCGGGCAGTGGGACGGAAGATCGCCGTTTTGGGAGATATGTACGAACTGGGTCCGTTTGAACTGGAAGCACACCGGCAGGTTGGACGCAGGGCCGCTCAAGTGGCTGACAAGTTGATCGTCGTTGGAGAGAAAGGGAAGATTATAGGCGCAGAGGCCCTGAGGTGCGGTTTGGCGGCTGTGGCGTTTTGTTCCTGCTTGGCTGAGGCAGCGGATCTCTTGACGACGTTTTTGTCCCCGTCGGATCACGTCTTGGTCAAGGGCTCGCGGGGAATGCACATGGAAGATATCGTGGAAAGGATCAAGTCAAGCTGTTGATATTCCCGGACCTCGTGTACGTTTTGGCGCTTGGAGTCATTGCCTTTGTCGTGGCCATGCTTTGGGCGAGGCCGCTTGTCGCTCTTCTGCGTAAGAAGAAGGTTGGCAAGCAGATAAGGGATGAAGGTCCTGCCTCACATACGGCCAAGGCCGGGACCCCAACGATGGGCGGAATCTTGATCTTGATGACGTCGATCGCAGTAACTGTGGTGTTGAACCTCGTTGGTCAGCCGCTGATCCTGATACCACTGGGGGTTGCGACCGGCGCTGGATTGCTGGGAGCGGTTGACGATTCTCTCAATCTCGTCGGTGGCAAGCGAAGGGGGATTCAGGGCAGGGTGAAGATAGCGGTGTTGTCGGCAATATCGATCGTCGCTGCCCTTGTAATGATTCAGCAGGGCATGGACCGCGTCATTGTCCCGGCAGTTGGCACGTTCAGTCTGGGTTGGTGGTTTGCCCCCGTGGCCGTTGTCTTGATAGTCGGTTTCGCCAACGCCGTAAACCTCACCGATGGTCTGGATTCTCTGGCCGGAGGAACCGCTGCTTTCGCGTTCCTGGCCTATGGCGTGATCGCTTATCTGGGTGGGCAGGCGTATTTGGCGGCCTTTTGCTTCACGATAATCGGTTCTACCATGGCCTTCCTGTGGTATAACGCTCATCCTGCTCAGGTGTTCATGGGCGATACGGGATCACTCGCTCTGGGGGCGGCATTGGCTACGATTGCGCTCATGACAGGCCAATGGCTGCTTCTGGCCATCGTAGGAATCGTCTTTGTGGCCGAGGCACTTTCGGTAATCCTGCAGGTGGCCTATTTTAAGGCGACCAAAGGGCGACGTATCTTTAGAATGAGCCCGTTGCACCACCATTTTGAATTGGGAGGGTTGGCCGAGACTCAGGTGACGGCGCGGTTTTGGCTGGTGGGCGCTGTAGCGGCGATTGTTGGGATAGCGCTCGCCCTGGTATAGTCGCAACCCTTTGGCCCACGGACTGAAGTCCGTGGCTAATGGGGGCGCCGGCGCCATTAGCCTGCCACTTCAGTGGCAGGGATCAGGTCCAGTCTAGTAGGAGATTCATTTGATGGAATTCGCGGGAAAGAAAGTAACGGTAATAGGCTTCGGGCGCGAAGGCCTTGCCGCCAGCCGCTTCATGGTGGAGCGTGGGGCCAGAGTTACCGTCAGCGACGCGAGAAAAGCGGAGCAACTGGCCGACAATATTGGCCTGGCCAGGGGCCTTCCCATCGACTATGCACTCGGGGGAAACAGGGTCGAGGACACCGTCAATGCCGATCTGGTGGTTGTTAGCCCTGGCGTGCCTCTTGATATTCCTGCTATTGTGGCCGCTCGGGCGGCCGGTGTGCCCATCACCTCGGAGACCAAGCTATTCGTTACCCTTTGTCGAGCGCCAATCATCGGGATAACGGGCAGCAGCGGCAAGACGACGACGACAAGCCTGGTGGGAGAGATGCTGCGAGGCGACGGACGGCACGTCCTCGTGGGGGGCAATATTGGGGCTCCTCTTCTGGGAAGGCTGGAAGAGATAACCGCCAGCACCCTGGTAGTGATGGAATTGAGCAGCTTCCAATTGCTCCTCATGGAGAAGAGCCCCCACGTTGCCGCCATAACTAATCTTGCGCCCAATCATCTGGATAGACACCCCCATATGGAGCATTACCTTGAGGCAAAGAAGAACATTGTCAGATTTCAGAAGCCATCGGATTTCGCTGTTCTAAACTATGGTAACTCGCACTGTCGTGCCATTGCCGGTGACTGCGCGGCTAAAGTCCTGTTCTTTAGCTCTGCGGCGAGGGTAGAAAGTGGGTCCTATGTTCGGGACGGCCGAATCGTGGTGACTGATCAGGGAATGGAGCAGACGGTCTGTGAGGTGGACGGGATAAAACTGCGCGGCTGGCACAACGTTGAAAACGTTCTTACGGCCTGCGCCATCGCGCTCGCCTGCGGCGTGAGATCGGCCGCCATGGCTGCCGTCGCCACAAGTTTTCAGGGGGTACAGCACCGGCTCGAACTGGTTCGTCAGATTGGTGGTGTGCAGTACGTTAACGACAGTATCGCCACTTCACCCGACCGTACAATCGCCGCGTTAAATTCCTTCGTTGAACCCATTGTACTTCTGGCGGGCGGACGGGATAAGCATCTGCCACTGGAAGAGCTAGCCGGGAAGATACACGGGAAATGCAAGCAGGTGATACTTTTTGGCGAGGCAGCGCTGCTGCTTGGAGAGGCCATTGAGCAATGGCAGCGCCAGCACGGTGCAAGGGCACTTTCTGTAGTCAGGACCGGATCCATGGCGGACGCGGTGAAATTGGCGAGTGAGCTAGCGGTGGCAAATGATGTCGTCCTGCTTTCTCCGGCCTGCACTAGTTACGATGCGTTCTTGGACTTTGAGGAACGGGGCAAAGAATTCAGGAGATTGGTGGTCGAACTTGCAAAGCAGGCGTGAATCCGCGCATCTGACGCGAGGTGGGCAACGGGCCACTTCCACGAGAGTTTCCGACGGCAAGGGTTCGATGCCCCGTACGGCGACCAAATGGTTGGATCTGGTTGCGGCCGCCCGCAATGCATTGCCAGCCAGAAGTCCGGACTATCTGCTGCTAGCGTTAGTAGCTGTGCTGCTTATGATCGGGCTCCAGGCTCTGTTCAGTGCCAGTTTCGTTATCGGTCTAACGGAGTATGGCAACATGTACTATTTTGTCACACGCCAGATCATCTTCGGGCTGGTCGGTTTGGTGGCCCTGATCCTGTTTATGAGGCTAGACTACCATTATTGGAAAGTCTGGAGTGTCTGGATCATGCTGATTGCCCTGGCGGCTTTGGTCATGGTGATGCTTCCAGTTTTTGGCAGGAGTATATATGGTTCTGCGAGATGGATTCAGATAGGAAGTCTACCTCCAATTCAGCCGAGCGAGGGGGCGAAGTTGGCCGTGGTCATCTTCGTATCGTCGTGGCTCTCAAGTCGCCGGGAAAAGGTTAGGAGTTTTATGGCCGGGGTTATCCCCTTCATCTTGGTCACTGGCCTGGTGGCCGGTCTCGTACTCGTACAGCCTGATCTTGGCACGTCGGTCGTTATCGTCTTCATCGCAACGGTACTCTTCTTCCTGGCCGGCGCCAACTTGAAGCATTTGGCTGGTCTGGCTGTTGGAGGAGTGCTCACAGTCGCACCACTGCTGCTTGTCGCTGGCTACCGGCAGAGTCGCATGCAAGCCTATCTCGACCCGTGGAGTGACCCCCAGGGGAAGGGTTTTCACATCATTCAATCGCTGATCGCCTTGGGCAGCGGCGGCATCATGGGGCTCGGTCTGGGATCGAGCAGGCAGAAGTTTTCCTATGTTCCCGGCTCACATACCGATGCCATTTTCGCCATCATTGGCGAGGAATTGGGCTTTGTCGGGTGCGTTATCGTTATCGGGTTGTTTGCAACCATAGCCTATCGCGGGTTCAAGATAGTTTTCAACGCGCCAGACGAGTTCGGTGCCCTGATGGCGGCTGGCATAACTTCGTGGCTGGCTTTTCAAGCCATGATCAACATTGGCGGGATCACCCGGTCGATTCCGTTTACCGGTATTACGCTGCCCTTTATAAGCTATGGGGGGTCTTCCCTTGCGGTATCGATGGCAGCCGTGGGCATTCTCCTTAATATTTCTAAACATTGCCGCTCGGCGACCGACAAACGCCGGCGGCTGATGCCGCAATGACATGTCTGGTTTGAGGGTAGTTGTCACAGGCGGCGGCACGGGTGGGCATGTTTACCCGGCGCTGGCCGTGCTTGCCGTTTTGCCAGAGGTTATGAGAAATAGCGTCCAGGCAGACGTGCTGTATATTGGAAGCAAGAAGGGTATGGAGCGAGACATCGTTATCAGGGCCGGGTTCAGATTCGCGGGTATAGGCGCCGGACCGCTTCGGGGCACGTCGATCGCGGCAACGTTGGCAAACATAGCCCGCCTGGGTATTGGTCTCGCCGAGTCTTCACGGCTCATCAAGGCGCACGGGACCGGCGTTATACTTGCCACAGGCGGCTACGTGTGCGTACCGGTGGTTGTAGCCGGCTGGCTTCGAGGAGTGCCAAGTCTTGTCTATTTGCCAGACGTGCGTCCTGGCTGGGCAATTCGCTTCGTTAGCAGGTTCGCCAGAGCGATCGCGGTCACCAGTCACAAATCAAAGGCCTTCCTGCCGGCAAGCAAAGTGGTGGAAACGGGCTACCCGGTTCGACCGGAGATTGGGAAAGCGGAAAAGGTAGCGGCGCGAGAACGATTAGGACTGGTTGGCGAATTGCCGGTAGTTCTGGCTTTGGGTGGTAGTAGAGGCGCCCACACCATCAACATGGCGATTGAGAAAGGCCTCCAGGAAATGCTCACTTTCTGTCAGGTGTTACACGTTTGCGGTCAGGAGGACGAGCTTCGTCTCCGGCAGATTAGGGAGACTATGCCCGATCAGTTCAGATCACGCTATCATCTTAGTCCCTATATTCACGAGGAGTTCCCCGATGCACTCGCCGCGGCGGACCTGGCAATATCCCGCTCCGGAGCTTCGGTGATGGGAGAATACCCGGCCGTAGGCTTGCCTGCCATACTTGTGCCTTACCCCTATGCCGGTGGACATCAGCGTCTCAATGCCATGGTACTAGCCGATGGTGGGGCGGCTGTTCTGCTCGAAAACGATCGGTTGAGCGAACTCGTGAGTGTAGTTAGCGGGCTGCTAAGCGACAAACCGCGGCTATCGGCCATGGCAACGAGGGCAAGGCAGATGTCCAGGCCTGCTGCTGCGGAAGAGATTGCCAAGGTCATGATCGAAATTGGGGCGCCCGCAGGGGCGGCTGCATTGCTCTGGAAGGATAGTCAATGATAACTGTTCCTCGACGGCTTCATTTCGTGGGAATAGGCGGCATCGGGATGAGTGCGATTGCCAGGGTTCTCCTCGAGGAGGGGTACTCCATCAGCGGTTCGGATCTCAAGACATCTTCCCTCACCGACAGGCTGGCTGCACTTGGGGCGGTGATCTACGAGGGCCATATTGGCGACAACGTGGGAAACGCTGAAATGGTAATCTATTCCTCGGCTGTGCCTCAGGACAATCCAGAGCTAGTTGAAGGGCTTCGCCGGAGTTTGCCGGTTGTGAAGAGAGCCGATGTTTTGGGTTGGCTCATGGGCCGGCAATTTAGCGTGGCCGTGGCCGGCACCCACGGAAAAACCACCACGAGTTCAATGCTATCACTCATAGCCTTGGATGCCGGTCTTGATCCAACTATACTGGTCGGAGGAGAACTGGCCAATCTGGATACTAATGCCAGATCGGGCAAGGGCAGGGTTTTGGTGGCCGAAGCCGACGAGTTCGATGGAACGTTTCTCAAGCTGAAACCAAATATCGCTGTCGTCACGAATATCGAACCCGACCATCTTGATTTCTACAAGACCTTCGACAACATAGTGGACGCCTTCTACCGCTTTATGGATTCGGTACCAGGGGACGGTCACATAGTAGCCTCCCTCGACGACGATACAGTTCGGTCGTTTGTGGAAAGAGGATCCGGTGGCGGGCGAATGATCACCTATGGTCTGTTAGGCCGGGGGCAATGGCAGGCGGTAGATGTTTCCGTCAACAATGCGGGTGGCCAGGATTTCCGGGTCGAGTTGGCAGGGAAGGCGTATGGTGAGTTCTCTCTGTTGGTACCCGGGCGACATAACGTGAGCAATGCCCTGGCCGCCATCGCTGTGTCGAACCTGCTTGGCGTCTCTCCTGATTCGGCAAGACAAACGCTGCTTCGCTTCCAGGGGGCTCGCCGTCGATTCGAATCGAAAGGCGACTTTCGGGGAGTGCCGGTAATCGATGACTACGCGCACCATCCAACGGAGGTGCGGGCGACGCTAAGGGCCGCTCGCGAGAGGTTTCCTGGCCGGCGGCTGGTTTGTATTTTTCAGCCGCACACCTACAGCCGTACCAAGTATCTGCTGGCTGAGTTTGCCAAATGCTTTGACGACGCCGACGTTGTGGTAATTTCCGATATCTATGCATCGAGGGAGCGGGACACATTGGGCATAAGTTCGGCGGACCTGGTCTCCGTTATGCACCATGCAAACGTTAGACATATCGCATCTCTTAATGACATTGCCGAGTGGCTGACAACAAGTCTGGATAAGGACGATGTCCTACTCACTTTGGGTGCTGGAGATATTGGCAAAGTGGGCGAGTTAGTGTTAGAATATGGCCGTCTCTCGTGAATCGGACAGGTTATACAATGGCGCTTAATCTGAGTACAAAGCAGGAGCTTTCGGCTGTTTTGCGTGCGGTCGGGCGGGTTAACGTGGACGAGCCAATGGCGCACCATACCTCGTACCATATCGGGGGGCCAGCCGATCTTTTCCTTAGGGTTAATAGCAGGCAGGGATTAATGGACGCGATATCTTGCTCCCTCGAGTACGAGGTTCCGGTGCTGGTGATCGGCGCCGGGTCAAACCTTCTCGTCAGTGACAGAGGTATTAGTGGCCTGGTAGTCGAGAACCGGTCGAGAGGGTGGGAATGGTTGGGCGAACGAGAAGGGCCGGCCAGGTCGGGATGTCCACAGGGTGATGTTGTGGTTGAGGCGGTTAGAGTGGAGGTCGGCATCCCGCTTTCTCGCATTGCAGGGCTGACGGCTGACCGCGGGCTGGCTGGTTTTGAATGGTCAGCCGGTATTCCCGGCACAGTTGGTGGGGCAATAGTCAACAATGCGGGAGCGCATGGCACTGCGATGGCCGATATTCTCGATTCTGTCCTGATTCTGGAAGACGGCAAGGTTAAGACCGTGCTGGCGAGCGATCTTGGCTTTGCTTATCGGCAGAGCATCCTCAAGGGTATGAAGACCGACAAGTTGGTTAAGCCGGTGATCGTCGAAGGTGTTTTCCTCCTACGACACGGACTTGCAGAGAATATAAGGTTACGGCTGAACGAGTATCGGGAGGGAAGGCGGAGTACCCAGCCGCAGCTTCCCAGTGCCGGCTCTGTTTTCCGGAATCCACCTGGCAACGTTGGTGCCGGCTGGTTGATCGAGCAGTGTGGGCTCAAAGGTGAACAGCGGGGTGACGCCCGGATATCGGAGGTCCACGCCAACTTCATCGTAAATTGTGGCCATGCTACCGCGGAGGATGTTCGCTGCCTGATAGACCACGCCATGAGCCGGGTTTTCGATCGGTTTGGTGTCAAACTTGAGCTAGAGCAGGAGATCATAGGAGACTGGTAATTGCCCAGGATCAGAGTGGGAATTGTTTTTGGTGGTCGCTCCGGCGAGCACGAGATATCCTTGAAATCGGCAGCGTCGATCATGAATGCCATAGATCGAAGCAAGTTTGAGGTTGTCCCGATCGGCATAACCAGAGAAGGCAAATGGCTGCTGTCTGACGATCCGATGAGACAGTTGAACGAGGCGTCAGGCGGGGTTGGACTATCGCTCGCGTTGGGGAGCGAGGCAATCGACCGGGGAGGCTTGCCAGCTTTCTCGTCTCTGCCGGGCGCCGCTATGCCTGTTCATCTTGATGTCGTTTTTCCCGTGGTCCACGGCACCTTCGGTGAAGATGGGACGCTTCAAGGTCTTCTCGAGCTAGCTGGTATTCCCTACGTTGGGGCGGGAGTTCTAGGCAGCGCCGTGGGTATGGACAAGGTGATGATGAAACACGTTTTCCGGGCACACTGCCTACCCGTCCCTGATTATCTGCTTGTTCTGCGCAGAGAATGGGATAGTGACCGCAAGCGGACGCTCGACGAAATCGAGAAGCGGTTCGGCTATCCCTGCTTTGTCAAGCCAGCCAATCTTGGCAGCAGCGTGGGCATATCGAAGGCGAGTTCTCGCGAAGTGCTGGAAGAGGCTATCGATCAGGCCGCTGCGTACGATCGACGTCTGATCGTCGAAGAATCCATCGAAGGGGCCAGGGAATTGGAGTGTGCCGTTCTCGGAAATGACGAGCCTGTTGCTTCGAGCGTGGGCGAGGTCGTGCCGTGCAATGAGTTCTATGACTATGCGGCCAAGTATGTGGATGACCGGACTACCCTGCTTATTCCTGCCGACGTGCCCGTCGAGACGGAGGCGCTGGCCCGCGATTTGGCGGTCCGGGTCTTCAAGGCTGTCGATTGTGCCGGACTAGGACGGGTCGATTTTCTTCTAAGGAAGAGCGACGGCAAGCTCTTTGTGAACGAGATAAACACCATCCCCGGGTTCACTTCCATTAGCATGTTTCCAAAGCTTTGGGAACAAAGCGGCGTAAGTTATTCAGCACTTATTGAGCGCTTGATCGGATTAGCCATTGAGCGATTTTCCGACAAGACACGAAATAGGACCAGCCATTGTTAGAGACAAACAGGGAGGGGAGAATTTCCCCCATTCGGAATTGAGAGAGGAAATGCGGAGAGAACAGTCGCGGTCGGCGAGGGTTGCTGTCGTAGCTGGCAGAACGACGATATACCGAAGCTCGAGGCAGGCTGTTAGACCTGGGAAGTCGCGGATACCGAAAGCAGTTGCTTTGGTCGTTACCCTGGTTTTGGCATGCGCTCTTTTCTATATCTCGCCGGTTTTTAGGATCAGCCAGGTCACTGTAGTAGGGGCGGTGGGCTTGACGGCGGAGAGGGTGGCGCAATCGGCGGACGTCGATGGCCAGAACATCCTGGCAGTGGACCGGGATGAGGTGGCCAGAGTAGTAGGGCAGATTCCTGTGGTCAGATCGGCGAGAGTGACAAGAAATCTGCCTAACGAGGTTGTGATTACAATTGAAGAGCGGCAGCCGTGGGCGGTGTGGCAGGTGAAGGAGGCCAAGTACGTAATTGACGACGAAGGAGTTGTGATCGGCACAGCGGCGCCACAGGGTCTCGTGACAATCGTGGACACTGGCGGCCAGTCCATCAAGCTAGGTAGTAGAGTGGAGCCGAATACAGTCGAGCTGGCGCGCAGACTAACAGACCTGTTGCCAAAGCAGGTGGGGGTTTTGCCGAAGCGATTTGAGTACACGGCCGACGCCGGTCTGGTCGTTGTAACGGATAAGGCATGGCAGGCCCGATTTGGGGATCTTAGCAACCTCGATTATAAGGTGGCGACACTAAAGGCGATAGTCTCTTCAGCCGCTGAACGAAAGAGCAAGCTGGAAATGATTGACCTTCGGTACAGCGGGAGACCTTATTATCGATAGAATCTCGGGAGAGCAGAAGGCGCCGCACAAAGAGCGAGGAGTTGGCCGTGGCTAGGGAAAATATTATTGCCGGAATAGACATTGGCACCACGAAGGTTTGTACTCTGGTAGGCGAAGTGCAGAAGGATGGCAACTTACATATCATAGGTGTGGGTGTCACCCCTTCTCGTGGGCTGCGCAAGGGGGCAATCGTGAACATCGAAGAGACGGTCGAATCGATCCGATCTTCGGTGGAGAAGGCGGAGAGAATCAGCGGATTCAAGATAATCTCCGCTCATGTGGGCATTGCCGGTAGCCACATCACTTCCATGAATAACAGGGGAATTGTGACTATTTCTCATCCCGATCGAGTCATCTCATCAGATGACGTGGCAAGAGCGGTTGAATCGGCAAGGACTGTCAGCATTCCTGGCGGTAGAGAGGTAATCCACGTTCTCCCCAGAAGTTTTATCGTCGATGGACAGGACGGGGTTCGCAATCCAATCGGCATACATGGCTTCCGTTTAGATGTCGAGACCCATATTGTCACAGGCGCCGTGACCTCTATTCAGAACCTCACGAAATGTGTCAATCGTGTGGGCATAAACATAGACGACCTGGTACTGGAGCCGCTGGCCAGTAGCGAAGCGGTTCTCACAGAGGAAGAAAGGGAAATGGGGGTGGTTATTGCAGATATAGGAGGAGGCACCACGGACATCGCTGTTTTTATTGAGGGGAGTGTCTGGCATACCTCGGTACTGCCGGTGGGGGGCTTTCAGCTCTCCAACGACATCGCTGTCGGCATGCGCACGCCTTTGGCCATCGCCGAGGAGATCAAGGCCAAACATGGCCACGCGGTCCCCTCGACCATCGACCCTGCCGAAATGATAGACATCAACGCTTTCGGTTCGGACACAGTGCAGCCGGTCCAGAGACGACGCCTCAGCGAGATCATCAATGGACGGGTAGAGGAGATACTCGACCTGATCCTGGTTGAGATCAAGCGCTCGGGTTATGACGGCTTGCTGGCGGCTGGACTTGTCCTGACCGGGGGAACATCCAATCTGAAGGGAATCGATACGCTGGCTCGTGACCAGTTGCAAATGCCGGTTCGCCTGGGCAGGCCAAAACGCATTTTCGGCCTAACAGATACTGTGGCTAATCCTGCCTATGCTACCAGCGTTGGCTTGCTTCTCTGGGGAGTCAAATACGGTGAACTCGAGGGCAAGACGATAAAGAGAAGACAGAACATGGGATACGTGGCTAGACGGATGTTGGGTTGGGCAAGAGAACTCCTGCCCCAATAATAGGGGTAGGGTGCGTGTATAGGTCTAGACTAGTGTTTGTGGTAATAATTAATGATTGCTAGAATACGAGGAAAGAATAGGGAGGGATACTGACATGGCAGCGAACCCGGATACTGAGAACTTTGCCAAAATCAAGGTGGTGGGCGTAGGAGGCGGCGGCTGCAACGCGGTGAACCGAATGATTCAGGAGAAGATTCACGGCGTGGACTTCATCGCTGTCAATACCGACGCGCAGGCTCTGTTGAAATCGGACGCTCCTCTAAGGTTACGGATCGGAGATAAGCTGACCAAGGGCTTAGGGGTAGGTGGCGACGCCGTTAAGGGTCAGAAGGCTGCCGAGGAGAGCAGGGACGTCCTGTTCGAGGCACTGGATGGGGCCAACATGGTTTTTATAGCTGCTGGCATGGGTGGTGGCACCGGCACAGGCGCTGCGCCCACGGTGGCTGAGATAGCAAGGGAAACCGGGGCTCTAACTGTTGCCGTGGTCACCAAACCCTTTACTTTCGAAGGTTCGCAGCGCAGGCAGGCGGCAGAAGAAGGCATCGCCAGGTTGAAAGAGAAAGTCGATGCCGTCATCGTGATCCCTAACGACCGGCTCCTCTCTATTTGTGACAAGAAGGCAACCCTGGAAGTGGCGCTGAGGACAGCAGACGATGTGCTACGCCAGGGAATTCAAGGGATCTCTGAATTAGTTACCATGCCTGGCAACATCAATCTTGACTTCAATGACGTAAAGACGGTCATGAGCGATGCTGGCTCGGCGTTAATGGCTATCGGTCACGGCTCTGGCGAGACACGGGCCGTAGATGCAGCACGGCTGGCTATTTCCAGCCCGTTGCTGGATGTGTCGATTGAGGGGGCGAAACGCATTCTGTTGAGCTTCGCCAGCAACGAAGATCTGACCTTGTTCGAGCTGAACGAGGCGGCCGAGATGGTTCGTAATGCGGTCGACTCTAACGCCACGATCATCTTTGGTACTACCACAGACAGCCGTTTGAACGGCGAGGTGAAGATCACCATCATCGCTACCGGCTTCGAGGGCAAGATGTCAAAGACCGTAACGTCTTCGCAACATGCGGCAGTGGCAGCGCAGACACCTACCAGAGTACCGTCTCCGTTGCGCCTGGTGAACACTATACCGGCAGAGGACCCCCAGATCGACGTGCCAATTTGGCTTCGAAACGGCAAAGCCAAGTAATCTAGGCTGATCTGTTGACGGTATTCAAGTCTAGTGTTACCATTGATGGGAGCCAAATGATGGGGCCGGGAGTCAGTTCCCCGACCCCTGTCCTCTGTCCCCTGACCCCTTGGCAAGGAGCGTGGCCATGAAATGTCCTTATTGCAGTGACCCGGAATCAAAGGTCATTGATTCGCGGGATGTCGACGATGCCGTGCGGCGACGTCGGGAATGCCTGCGCTGCGGGATCCGTTTTACGACCTACGAGCGGGTGGAATTCGCCGGCCTTCAAGTGGTTAAGAAGGACGGTCGACGCGAGGACTTTGACCGGAGAAAGCTAGCCATTGGCATCCGGAAGGCCTGTGAGAAACGACCTTTGCCGGTTGGGGCCGTCGACAAAGTAGTTGATGACGTAGAGACCGAACTCCACAAGCTGGGAAAGGCTGAGGTGCCCAGCAATTTGATTGGCGAGCGAATCATGGAGTACCTGCGCCAACTCGACGACATAGCCTATATCCGTTTTGCTAGCGCCTACCGTCCATTTCAGGATATCAATAGCCTGCGAGAGGAGTTGGACGCTCTCGCCAGCCACCGCGAGCGGGGCAATCTGGCCGACATCCAGCTACCCCTTTTCCCAGCCGACAACTCGGATGCCGCTTTGCCTATCAGGCGCACACGCCGGGACTAGCACAGTGCCGATCCGTATGCTGTCGCCGCGACAGTGCTGGTCGGTGACATGCCATTGTTTGGCGTGGACAGCGTCTGGTGATTCGAGAGAGTTTGAAACAGTTATCTCTTCTCTACGTATCAAGTTCCCGGGCCAGAATCGCAAAGAATCTGTCTCGTGCCCGGCGCTCGGCCCGGGGCTGGTGGCCACAGGACGCCAACAAATGGAAACTAAAGTCTTTGACAGTCCGCGAGAGCGGCTCAATCACGCCCCCGGCGGGGTGGGGATCATAGTCGCCGTGAATCGCCACTACCGGGCACGTGTCCATGATGTCAGTGGCGTAGCGAGACTCGAACGGGCCGCTCCCGAATAGTATGAGCTTCGTCACGAGTGCTGGGTATTCGGCGGCACAGATGTAACCAACCCAGGCGCCCCATGACCAGCCGATAAGAACAACAGGAATGTCTCCCATAGCCCTAAGTGAGGTCGCTAGTTCGCTCATCTGCCCCTCAAGGGAGGTAGCAGTCTGCAGAGGCTCAAGGACACCGCGAGCAGTGGACAATTCCCTCGCCACCGGGGCCATTTCTCCCGGGACGCCCGGACCGCCGTGAACTACGGCGATACCGAAGGGGCAGTTGCCATAGAACCGCATGGTTTCCAACCTTGTCGTGTCTCCTCCAGCCAAGGCGGATCACTGATCTGTTTACATCGTCCGAATCTCCTGTGACAGGGAGACCTATTCAAAAGTTTCTCGGGTTGACGACGACAAATCCGTATTGGCTGAAATGGCTATCGAAAGTGAAGGCCAAGGTAACGTCAAACCGCTCCATCACGGCGAAACTGATGGCATCGGCGAAGGAGAAGTCTTTGTCGGTATAGCCGAAGAGAATCTGTTTCGCCCTTTCCTCATCCGAGGCGCGGGCGCGCACAATGATGGTCTTGCTCTGTCCCATGTTCCTTAGGAACCGGGTCGCTGGGGCGATACCGAGGTTCGAAAGAATCAGGGCGTGGGCTTCGACAAGCAGGATATTGGTTGTCAACTGGCGATAGCGATGGTCAGCGAGTTGATTGACTAGCCCTGTCGCGTCGATGTGCTTCTCGTCTTTTCTGTCCAACAGGGCCAAATACGCCGAAGAATCAACGAAAACGCGTCTCTCTCTGAGTGAACGAGGGAGAGTGATCATGAATTAGCGAGGACGGTAGGCTTTGGCGAGATACTCGTGTTTCTTGCCTGACACTCCGCCGGGGATCTGACTTTCGCCGATGCCAATTAGATCGAACAACGCGTCATCACGAGTAACCGGTGCAGCCCTGAACAACGCTCTCTTACGGGGGTTGATGGGTGTTAGAATTGCTAGGTCCTCGTGATTTCTTCGAAGAAGACGTGGCTCACGAGCGGAGCGAATCTCATCGACAAGCCGAAGCAATTCGGGCTCATTACTGATATCGATGGTTTCTAACTCTTTCACTTCCGTTCTAACCCCCTCAACGCATTGAAAGTATACCACATTCTCGGTAGTCAATCAAAGCAGCGAGAACTGAAGATTCTACTGCGCCCCAGCAATGAATGTGCTCCTCTGCACGACAGTGAGTTTTACCGGAAATTCGAGGAGGTTTGATGGTGATCGCAATGCGAGGCAACAGGGATTGCTGGTATAATCGGCGTGATTCTGATCTGTAGGGTATTCGGGTTCAACTGTCAAGCCGGCCTCGCTGCCGAGATCGAATTCCTGTAACTGGTTTGGTGCATGTGGGAACAAACCGCCTTCAACAGGCGAAGGATCAGCAAAGAGCAGGGCGCGATTATTAAGGACTGGGGTGGACGCTTTCCTATCGCCCTGGCCTATCCAAACGCCTATTACCTCGGTATGTCCAGTCTTGGTTTTCAGACCATCTATGGGCTGCTTAATAGTTTTCCTGAGGTTGTCTGCGAGCGGCTCTTTCTGGACGGCGTTCCAAATACCAGTCGGGGAGAACGAACGGGAGGCGGCAGACGCTCTCCGGGCGGCATTGTCGCCAGTGCCAGTGAGTTTCGCACCCTTTCGCTCGAGTCCGGGCGCGAGGCGAGGGAGTTCGCGGTGGTTGGTTTTTCGATCTCCTTTGAGATCGACTATTTCAATATCGTCGAGATGATCAGACGGAGCGGTATTCCGCTGTTTGCCCGGGATAGGGATGAGGGAGACCCTCTCGTCATGGCCGGGGGACCCTGTGTCTTCGCCAATCCGGCGCCGATTGTTCCCTTCTTTGACTTTCTAGTCATTGGAGAAGGCGAGCCGGCGATGCCGGTCCTGATAGAGACTCTTTTGGCTACTCAGCAAGAGAATCGAAAAGTTGTGTTGGCAGAGCTCTCTAAAATACCGGGAATCTACGTGCCCGGAGTTTCGCCGGAACCTGTGAAGCGAATCTGGGCGAAGGATCTTGATTCATTCGCCACTACCTCCGTAGTCTACAGCGACGAGACCGAACTCGGCGACATGCACCTGGTGGAAATTGCCCGGGGCTGTGGCAGGGCCTGTAGATTCTGTCTCGCCGGTTATGCCTTCCGTCCTGTCCGCTATCGCTCGGTGAAATCCATCCTCGAGGCGGCGCAGGCGGGATTGAGATTCCGCAAGAGAGTTGGACTCGTTTCCGCGGCGACCTCCGATCATCCGGAGATCGACGAGCTGGCGACGAGGCTACGGGAGATGGGAGCTTTGGTCGCAGTAAGCTCCCTTAGATTGAACCCCCTATCCGAGAGTCTCCTTAAAGCGCTGATCGACAGCGGCACGAGGACCATTACCTTCGCTCCCGAAGCGGGTTCCGAGCGTCTTCGTAGTGTCATCAACAAGCAGGTGGCGGTGGAAGACGTATTTCGAGGCGTGGAAATGGCGGCCAGACTGGGCGCCCGGCAACTGAAGCTCTACTTCATGGCAGGTCTGCCGTCCGAGACAGATGGTGATGTAAAGGAGATCATAGACCTCAGTCTGGAGTGCAAGGAGCGCTTCGCCAAGATAAAGCGAGGGGGACGCTTGACTGTGAGCGTCACACCATTTGTGCCCAAGGCCGGGACGCCTTTCCAGTGGGAGGCCATGGCTGATCCGGCGACTCTCAAGCGACGATTGGCGATCATCAAGTCCGGCCTGAAAAGGGACAGCATCGATGTTCGAGCAGAGAGCGTTGATTGGAGCGTGGTGCAGGCGGTATTGTCGCGCGGAGATCAGAGGCTGTCCATGGTGTTGGCTAACATGCAGGATAACTCTCTGGCAGCGTGGAACGAAGCGATGGCGGGGGCCGGCCTCAGCGCTAGCGACATGACGGGGCCGCGCGATAACGACGAAGTGCTACCATGGTCGGTCATAGATCTAGGGGGCTCGACCGAAGCGATAAGACGGCAAAGGGACAGCGCTCTGCGGAGAGGGTAGAAGGGGAAGAGGGGTCCGTCATCTGAAGGACCCCTCTTCCCCTTTTACCCCGCCACAAGTTGGTTACAAGAACGAGGCATTGGAGGGTAAACGAATATGGGTGAGATCGCCGAGAACATCGCCGCAGTGAGGGGAATGGTCGAGCGAGCTGCGCTTCGCGCCGGCCGGTCGCCGGAGGGAATCACCATTTGCGTCGTGAGCAAGCTGGTTGATTCTGGCAGGATTGTCGCCGCTCTGAAAGCGGGCATCAGGCACTTGGGTGAGAATTGGATTCAAGAGGCGGCGCCCAAGGTAGCCGAGATCGCCGGACTGGGATATACGCCAATCTGGCATATGATCGGTCATCTGCAGACGAACAAAGTAAGGACAGCCGTCAAGTTTTTTGATATAATACAGAGCGTGGACTCTGTGAGTCTTGCCAGGGAGATTAGCCGGCGCGCTGACCATAGCATTTCGGTTATGCTCGAGGTGAATGTGGCGGCGGAGGCCACGAAGGGTGGCTTTGTGGTCGCCGAGTTGAACGACGCGCTGGAGGAAATTGCTCGTCTTCCTCGCCTGAATGTGCAGGGACTGATGACTGTGGCGCCGGCCGCGCCTGATCCGGAGGTCGTACGTCCGGTATTTCGCAGGCTGAGAGAGCTTAGGGATGAATTGGGGCTCAAGGAACTCTCGATGGGGATGACCGGCGATTTTGAAATAGCCATTGAAGAGGGAGCGACCGTCATACGGATTGGCAGGGCTATCTTCGGCGAAAGACGAGGTTGAAGTTAAGTTGATGCGAATTGCCTTCATTGGCGCCGGCACCATGGCCGAGGCTATGGTGGCGGGCATTATCAAGAAGGGTGTGACAACGGCAGACCGGATAATTACGAGCGATCCAGTGAGCGATCGCCTGGATTATATGGTCAAGACTTACGGCGTAGGGGTCACGTCGAGCAACTCAGAGGCCATACACGCTGCGGACCTAATCGTTTTTGCGGTCAAACCTCAGAACCTGGATAGCGTTCTCGCCGGTCTGAAGGGCGCGATAGAGAAACGTCAGTTGGTCCTCTCGATTGTGGCCGGGGCAACGATCGCGAGGATAGCAGGCATTCTGCAGCATGACACGGTCGTGAGGGTAATGCCCAACACTCCTGCCCAGGTGGGACAGGGGATGAGTGTTTGGACGTCTACACCATCGGTGGACGCGCAGCAAAGAGAGGCTACTCGTTCAATCCTGCAGGGTCTTGGCAAGGAGATCTACTTTGAGGATGAGAAATACATCGATATGGCTACGGCGGTCAGTGGCAGCGGACCCGCCTATGTCTTTCTGATTCAAGAGGCGTTCACCGACGCTGCCGTTCATATTGGCTTGTCTCGAAAAGTGGCGGAGGAGCTAGTGAACCAAACATTGATTGGCTCTCTGGTCTTTGCCCAGCAATCAGAAAAGCATCCGGCCGAACTTCGGAATCTGGTAACTTCTCCGGGTGGAACTACAGCCGAAGCGCTTCGGCAATTCGAACATGCCGGGATCAGGTCTGCTTTCACCGAGGCCGTGATTGCCGCTTATGACAAGGCAAAGCAGTTGGGAGGATAAGAGGTTGAATGGATGGATCCAGTAAGACTGATTCTGAACTTCTTTTGGTATTTAACTCAGGCGATGACATATGCCATTGTGGGAAGGGCAATCTTGTCATGGTTCCCGATCAGCCCGACTAACCCTCTGGTTCAAATACTGGACCAGATTACGGAGCCGTTTCTTACCCCTTTGCGGAAGGTGGTTCCCCGAGTTGGCATGATCGACATCACTCCCATGGTGGCGATCTTCATACTCTGGGCTATCCAGGGGGTATTGGCGGGTGTGATGCGCTAGGCGGGCTTAAGCAAGTTAGGTGGACGGGCCCGTCAAACGCTGGCGGACCTCTTCGTCGGAGATCCCCTCGATGGAAACTAGCTTCTCACGCCCGGCTGTCCCCCTCAGGATCTGCACGGCGCTCCGGCGAATCCTGAGTGTCCTGGCAAGAAAAGCTACCAGGGCGGCGTTCGCCTTCCCTTCTACGGGGGGAGCCATGATCCTTAGGCGGAGAACATCGTCCGTGAACCCCAGTATCTCATTCTTCGAAGCGCCCGGTTGAACGTGGACGCTGATTCTCGCCATATCCAGCACTCGTGACTCTTAAGCTGATGTCGCGTATACTATCACTCTAGCACGGTCAAAATCAACCCGCTAAATAAGTTGGCGGATTGGCCTGCCCGGTTCAGAAGCGGAACCCGGCACGCAATCTGTCAGTTACCAGTTGTGTGCGTGTTGCCTTTCGGGTGCCCAAGTTGTATCATATAAGTGCGTAAGGCTGTATCGTCTGCGTATGTCACAATCCCTAGCGCGGCCTCTGGCCGCAACCAAAAGTAGATGCGTTCCATGGCCTACTTTGATGTAGAATAGCGGTTAGTGCAGCATTCCTATGGATACCTGCACCAGCCCTTTCGGCCTTTAGACTAACCGTTGTTCTACGAGGT
>JAUSEJ010001029.1 GCA_030650265.1 Dehalococcoidia bacterium
TAGTCGTTCTTCCTGTCGTAATACTGGCAAGCTTGTCGCGGGCTGCCTGAAGGTTCCTCAGGAGTGACTGATCAACCCTCTCAGATGGATCGAATGACCTAGAGTGTTTTCGGAAAAACTCCCCTGATTCTACTGCTGGCAAGAATTCTCGGAGTGCGGATGAGGCCCGATCAAGGGTGATAACCAGGCTGGGCAGGTTGTCGACTTCATCCGCCTCTCGGCGATTAGGGCGGGATAGTGCTGAGTATATCTGTACCTGTCTGGGTGAAACGAGAGCAAGTATGGGAGCTCCGCCAAGATTCCAAAACTGACGGTAGAGCTCCAAGACATACTCTGGCTCGATTTGGGGAACGAGCTTGAAATAGACAAGCGGGGCGCCTTGGTCGCACACCATGTCGTCGGCCAAGTAATTCACCCAGGGGAGGGCAAACAATTCACCCACCCCGAAGGCAAGATATTCACCCATCACTAGGGCAAACAATTCACCCACCAGGGCGTGCGGCTCATGGTGTTATGCTACTCGGTTTTCACCTCCTTCGCAAGGGATTTCCGGCCATCAGGCCTAAGGAGAGGTCGATAGCTGCGGCCCTCTAGAACGAGATGGTGGGAACGGTTAATGAGCCGGTCCAAAGCTCCTTCGGCGAGGACCGGGTTGGGAAACAGAGGATACCAGTCCTGAGGTGCCCTGTTGGAAGCGATCACCATCGACGAGGAACGGTGTCGCTCACTGATCAGTTCGTAGATATCTTCCGCCTGCTGTGTTGACAACTCTCTAAGGCAGAAGTCGTCAAGGATGAGCAGGTCTGGGTGCAGGTACTGACGAAAACGGAGCTCCCAAGTGCCGTCGGCACGTCCACCACCCAGATCGGCGAGTAGCTGGTTTGTTCGAATGAAGCGGACGCTATGGCCCATTTTGCAGGCCGAATGGCCAAGAGCCTGAATAAGGTGAGTTTTTCCTGTGCCTACGGGGCCGCAGACGATGATCGATTCACCGGCGTCGACGAAGTGGCAAGCCGCGAGGTCCCGTATCTTCTCGGCGGGGATGTCGGGATTGAAGGAGAAATCGAATTCTTCCAGGGTCTTGATTTCCTCGAAGTGGGCCTTCGAGATTCGACTGGTCAGACTCCGCTGGCCGCGGCGAGTGATCTCGTCTTCGAGCATGAACTCTAGGAACTGGAGATATCCGAGCTTTCCCTGCTGGGCTTGGTCGAGGCGAAGCTCTAAGGTGTCGAGCATGCCGCCCAAACGCAGGGCTTTGAGTTTGGCCTGCAACTGATGGATCTTAACCATTTGGCTCCTCCTGATTGTCGAGATGGGGTACGGCAGCGAATAGTTGTTCAGGTCCATGAAGGTAGGCGCCCGCCCTTTTGGGAAGGACGGAAGCCAGATCTAGCGCCAGTTGACCTTCCAAGCCCTTTTCGAGAATGGTCTTGACGGTCTTGTAAGAAGGGTCGCCGAAAGCGTTGGCCCGTTGGCAAGCGGCATCGACTCGTGGTGCCCCATACTTGTCTGTTAGGCCGATGATGCCCTGACACTGGCGAAGGTAGTGGAGGGCATGGAGCGAGAGAAGATGTTCTACGACTTGGGCTACTTCAGGTCCGAGCTTGGCGGCCTTGGTCCGACACCAATCCGGGTGTCGCTGGAAGAATTGAGCCTTTTCTGGCGGATAGTCGTTCCAATCAGTCCTGCGCCCACCGTCGTGGAGGCGAAGATGGGTCTTGACCAACTCGCGGTCAAGGTAGAACTCGACGGTGGTATCGGAGATGCGAGCGTCGAGGGTCTTCGTGACGTAGCGATGAGGGATGGAGTAGATTCCCCGCAGCACCTGGGAATGACAGTCGTCAGCCACCTTGCACTGTACCCAGGTCACCAATTCGAAGGGTTCGGGCGGCAAGGACCGCAACCTAGCAGCTTCCACTTGTTGAAACAGGCGTAGTGGCTGCTGACGAATGGCACCGTGGATGCGTTCACCGGCGACGGAGAGGCACCATTTCTCGGCGGCCTCGTTCATCTCGTCTAAGCTGGCGAAGGTGCGACCGGCGTAGTATGAATCCCGTACGTAAGGAATCATTCTCTCGACGCGTGGCTTGTCTTTGGGATGAACTGCACGACACGGGTCGATAAGAGTGCCATAGTAGGTCGCCATCTGCTCGTAGCCGCGGTTCAGCTGGGGGTCGTAGAGGTCGGCGTGAAGGACGCCAGAAGTGAGATTGTCGATAACCAAGATGTCAGGAACACCACCGAAGAAGGCAAAGGCAGCCACATGGGCCTTCAGCCAAGCTCTTTGGTCCATCTTGGTTACGACGTAGACGAACATGTGTCGGCTGTAGGAGAGGACCATGACGAAGGCGTAGAGCTTCGTCTTCTTGCCTGTGGCGGGGTCTGTCCAGACGCCAAGATAGCCGAAGTCGATCTGAGCCTCTTTACCGGGAGGGGGATCGTCGCGTAGAACTGTCGGCTGTGGCTTCCCGGCCCTGTCGGGAACGTAGATATCTAGATAACGTCGGAAGCTACGTAGTGAAGCCCGTAATCCTTTTTCGTCATGAAGACGTTGCCAGACAGTAGAGGCACGATTAGTTTTGAGACCTTCCACGATAGCTTCTTGGAAGCGAGAGATCTCGGTGAAGACGCTAGACTTGCTGGCCGGGTCGGTCAGCTCTGGGAAATATTGGCGCACAACGGCTGACCATTCCTGAGCCGTTAGATTGGTCTGCCTCGGTTGATAGCCCAGTGAAAGGGCAAGGTTGACGTGTTTACGGATGGTGTTGCGGTCCACGCCTAAGCTACGAGCGATTTCTCTGATGGGCCGGCCACTCTGCCAATGAATGAAAATCTCGACGACATCGCGCACGACAAAACTCCTTCTTGCCACTGCCCCACTCCTTCGAAAAAAGATGGGGCTATGATGACACAGGTTGTTGCCGCACGCCTTGTCTGGGTGGGTGAATTACTTGGCCCAAACTGACTTAGGTGGGTGAATTGTTTGGCACTGGGGTGGGTGAATTACTTGGCCTAAACCCCCTCTAGGTGGGTGAATTACTTGGCCGTCCACACCAGTCTTGAAGTTCATATGTCTGTAGGTCACCTAGCTTCGCATTCACCCTTTTGAGGACTACCAGCCAGTCCTCTCGGCTGGTCTTTTCGAAAAAAGCCGGCGAATAGAAGCTCAGCGCTCTATCATAGTCCTTGTCTCTGATGGCCTCGAAGTAGGCCGTGGCCGCATCCAAGCCATCCTCCTTGCTCGGTACCGAGATGGCGCCTGCCACAAAGACGAGAATGGCAACGGCCGAGCACAGTACAACGGCAAGA
>JAUSEJ010001065.1 GCA_030650265.1 Dehalococcoidia bacterium
GAGGGAAGAATTTGCTGATGGGTACAGCAGATGGCAGAATCAGATTCAGCTCAACGGATATCTCGGTGAATGGACGGCAAACTTCGAGGCCTACGAGCTGATGGCGCGACTTCAGAGAACTGGAGTGGCGGCTACGCCTTCCCTGAGCAACGCTGGATTAGTTCATGATCCGCACTTGAGAGAGCGCAACTTCTTTATGAGCGTGGATCACCCTGCTACCGGCCCCCGAGTCCATCCTACCTCGGGAATCCACCTCAGCGAAACCCCCGCTCACTTTTCCCGGGCGCCACTGCTGGGTGAACACAACCAACGTGTCTTTGGCGATCTGCTAGGGATGACCTCCGAAGAGATCGAGCAACTGGCTGCGGCGGGAGTGCTGTACTGAGCGTAAGCGACACGATGTGTGGCTGATGCTGGCTACCCTTGGCCTATAGCCCGGGAACACGAAAGCGCCTGCGCCGCGGATACGTAACGTTGGGATTAGGTAGTTTGGCGGATGTTTACGTTAGGCCTTCGCAGTATACTTTGACCGCTCTCGCCGCACAGACAAAGACAACTTGGGTGAAGTACAATGACTCGAGCTGGTGAACTGCAGAAGAAGGTGGAGGACGTAGTTTGACTCGGGCTCTTCCTCGTAGTAGAATCACGGCAAAGAGATCGACGAGAAGGCGTTGCGCCTGGAAACGAATAGTGTCTCAGCGGGAATTGAACGATTGAAGAGGAGGAGCATCCATGTGTGTGTGGTGCGAACAGTACGGAAACGGCGATAAGTGGTACTTTAACCCGGCCAACTACGCCAGGAGGATGTACAAGATCCGCAAGGATGAGGTGGAGGCTACCGGAAGTGAGGGGAATCCCCAGGTGGGTGAGGGGGGAATGGGTGGCGGCGCCTCCAATGAGATCATGGAAGCCTTTGTGAAAGGCGACCACGAGACCTACGAGAGACTTAAGCAGGAGGCCGAGGAAAGGGCATGGCGTGTGCATTTCGGCCAGGTAGTTACCCTGGAAGAGGCGCTACAGCTGTCCGACCTGATGTTTCCGATCGCCAGGATGACTTGCGGCTGCCGCAGGAATAGCCGTGGCGTGGCCGATGAGGAGAACATGAGTTGCATTGGTATGGGACCCGGCATGTACAAGTGGGAGCGCTGGCCGGAGACCTACCGGGGGGGAGTCGAGTTCATCACGCCGGATCAGCTCAAGGAATTCTTGCTAAAGCTTAACAAGACCGGGTATGTGCATACGATTGCCGCC
>JAUSEJ010000123.1 GCA_030650265.1 Dehalococcoidia bacterium
GGCGTCGGGGAAGTATTTGGGCGCCCAACCGGAGAGATCCATATAGACATTGGCTTTGTGGAGAAGGACGGCGATCTGCTCTTCAACCCAGGGCCAGCCGGGGTGGGCGATGATCACGGTCAGGTCAGGAAAATCACAGGCTACGTCGTCTATGTAGGGGATGGGTCGCGTGTAGCATAGCCTGATGCCACCTCCCCCTGGCAGTCCGGCGCCCAGCCCCGTGGTCCCACCGTGAAACAGAATGGGTACCTTCAGTTCCATTGCCTTTTGGTAAATGGGGTAGAAGCGTTTGTCATTGGGGTAGAAGGCCTGCATGGCCTGCTGAAATTTGACGCCGATCATCCCCAGTTCCTTCACCGCCCTCTCCAATTCTTTGACGGCCTTCGCTCCTTTCCACGGGTCGATAGCAGCAAAGGCGCCAATGAAGGTCTCGGGAAACTGCCTGACCAGACTGGCAGCGTAATCATTGGTCGTTTTGAAGCCCAAAGCCGTGTCGGCGTCGACCGGGAGGAGAATTGCCTTTACCTCAAGGTCGGTGAAATCCTTGGCCATCTCTTCCTCGGTCTTCATTTCGACTTTTATCCGGTAGTAGGTCTCCATGGCCTTCATCAGGTGCTGGTCCTTGATCAGATAACCTTCCGCGGTGCTGAAATGGACGTGGGTGTCGATTGCTCTCATATCACTTCACTCATCCTCATTTATCATTCATGCCTACATCATTGTATAGCCGCCGTCTACACTCAGGGTCTGCCCCGTAATGAATCCGGCGCAACTGTTTGAAGCCAGAAAGACGATGGCATTGGCTATGTCTTCGGGTGTGCCGAGGCGACGCAACGGATAGCTCTTCTTGGCCTTCTCTACGGCCTCCGGCGTGAAGATCGCCTTCATACCCGGTTCGCGCCAAAGGCTGTTGGCGCCAACCTCCTCGTCCGTGGCCGGCACTGTTAGCGAAGGGCAGACGACGTTGACCCTGATGTTGTATCGGCCGAGCTCTCTGGCCAGGGATTTGCTCATGGCGATGACCGCTCCTTTGCAGCCCGAGTAGACCGCCTCCCTGTACTCTCCCATTCTCCCGGCATCGGAACTGATGCTCAGGATTACCCCCTGCCGGTTGGCGATCATCGTATCGACCGCGGTCCGGATGCAGTTGATGTCGCTCTGGAAGTTTACCTGTATCTCCTTGTCCCACACTTCCCAGGGTTTCTCGATGAAAAGGCTGTCGTAGGACCAGCCGACGTTATTGACCAGAACGTCTATGGTGCCGTGCATATTAAGCGTGGTCTGAACCATGTTCATGACCTGGTCTCTCTTCGTCACGTCGCAAGCGATAACGGATGCTTTGCCGCCGAATGTCTCAATCTCGGCGACGACCTTCTGCCCCTGGGCCGGGTCTATCTCGGCAATAACTACCTTGCTTCCTTCTCGAGCAAAGGCAAGGCTGATGCCCCG
>JAUSEJ010001070.1 GCA_030650265.1 Dehalococcoidia bacterium
TTGAAGATCGGACGCGCCGCCACTTCGTCGACATCAACACGACTGATGTGGAACAAGTCCCGACGAAAAGGGTGGGCCGCGATCATCACGCCGCGGGCGTCGTCCACCAAACGCCTCAATTCAGCCACGGAGGTGACGCCCACCACGGATTCACGCAGGCCGTAGACGAGAATGTCGCCGTACTCCGTACTGACTTCTACTCCACCGAGGATCAACACGTCGTGCACCTGCGACAGTTTCGCTAGCTCGCCCTTCTCCCAGAACATGTCGTGTTCGGTGATGCAGATCGCGTCCAGCCCCACAGCTTTGGCCTGTTTGCCTAGATCGCCGGGGAACATATAGCTGCAGTTGGAGCCAAACCGTGTATGGACGTGCAGGTCAACTTGCAAAGCTTACTCTAGTTCTGCTTGCTCAGGCAAAACTCGCAGAGGCCGTCCTTTGGCAGTGTCTTGCGCAGTTCCATCGAAACGGCATCGCCCGTCTTCCCGGCGGCCACCGCGAAGCTGGCAAGACACATGGCTTGGCAGGGAACCTCGTCCGTTCCCACTGCCCCGGCATCACGCAAAGCCTTATTGACAGAACAACTCTGGATCTGAATGGCGACATTGTTTATGGTCGACTCCACGATGTTCCAGCGGTCGAATGGTCGCAGGCCGATCAGGGAGAGTTCTACATACCGTTGCACTTCATGGGGAAACGTTAGACCGGTCTGTTTGGCTACCCGTTTTATCATCTCTCCCGTCCGGTCCATATACTTCCCATCCACAAACTCGATCGTTGCCTCCATTACTTCCCGGCCAAAGTCCGAAAACGCCTCATCCGCCCCTTTCCCGTTCTTTGCCTTAACACTTTCGACCAGAGATTTTACGCTGCAGCGCTCTCCCAAATCGGCTATGAGCGCCTTGTCGGCATCGAAGACAACAGGCTTATCTGTTTCCTCCAGGGTCATCCAGTTCTTCAGGCCAAACTTGGCGGCACGCTTTGAAGTCGTCATCTTTCCCATCCTCCGATTAATTGAAGCTTATCTGGATCGCCCTGGTGGGACACGCCTCCACACAGTCCCGGCAGCCCGTGCAGGCCGGCGGATTGGTGGACTTCACCACAAATGCCGTTGGCGGCAACTCCTTGAACTTTATGGGCCCCTGCTTGGCTCTGATACTCAAAACGTAGGTTGGACATACCAGCAAGCATGCCTTGCAGTTGTAGGGGTCAGTGCATTTCGCGGGGTCAATGGTTATACTGGCCAGCTTCATTCCCTTATCTCCCTTCTACCGATTCTACCATACGGCTTCGAGAGCAGGCAGGTTTACCCTCTCTCGTAAGCCAATAGCCCCGGGCTTGCAGACGGCACGGCAGTTACCGCAACCGTAGCATTGCCTCATATCGATGTGGGCCTGATTGCGACTGCCCGAAAACGTGAGCGCCTTGAACTGACATCGCTTGACGCAAAGACCGCAGCCGTTGCACAGTTTAGTATCGACCTGGGCAACAGAGTGTCCCTTCCAAAGCCGCCTGATACCGTAGTCCACGGCGTCTCTGATAAAAACGCAATCGGGATAGTCGCAGTTGCAGAGTCCGCCGAGGTAGGGCGTGCCAAAGGCGGCAATCGTATGCACATACCCGGTCTTGTTAAGCTTTAGCAAGAATTCCTTGAGCTGATCCGGCGTGATGAACTCGACTCCCCCCCGGTAGGTCTCCGGCCAGCGCTCCCACTTGTACATGCCAGGTCCCATGCCGATGCAACTCATGTTCTCCTCATCGGGAACTCCCTGGGAATTCCGGCGGCAGCCACAAGTCATCCTGGCGATCGGAAACATCAGGTCGGCCAGCTTCGTCGCCTCCTCTAACGTAACCACCTGGCCGAAATGCACTCGCCAGGCTCTTTCCTCCGCCTCTTGCTTGAGTCTCTCATAGGTCTCGTGGTCGCCGTTCACATATGCTTCCATAATCTCATTGGTGGCGCCGCCACCCATTCCCCCCTCACCCGCCTGGGGGTTCCCTTCCGTTCCCGTCGCCTCCACCTCATCCTTGCGGATCTTGTACATCCTCCGGGCGTAGTTGGCCGGGTTAAAGTACCACTTGTCGCCGTT
>JAUSEJ010001072.1 GCA_030650265.1 Dehalococcoidia bacterium
CCCGCTGTTCTATATGGATGTGCTCTACGATCCAGCGATGCGCCGGTACCGGATGTGGTACAACATTGGCTTCAATGCAATCGAGCCGGCGTTCTGCTATGCCTACGCGGAATCGGTGGATGGACTCAAGTGGACCCGGCCAAACCTCGGGCTGGTGGAAGTTCAGGGGTCGAAGAATAACAACCTCATCGATGCTCCGTTTGACCACGCGGCCCTGGTTTTTGTAGACGATGGCCCCAACTGCCCCGACCCATCGCGCCGCTATAAGATGGCATTCACCGGCGACGGCTTGTGGGTGGCATTTTCGCCGGATGGCTACCATTTCAAAGAGTATCCTGAGAATCCGGTAATCGAGATGCACGCAAACAATGTCCCGATAGGCCAGCCTGGCTACGAGAACAACATCGGAGACATCGCCGACGGCTGCTGGGATCCCTTGAAAAACGAGTATCTAGTCGGCTGCAAGGTCGAGAAGACAGGCTTTCCCGGCAGGGCCAGGCGCCACTTCGAGGGCTACAGGCGCTGCGTCGGCATGACCACCAGCAGAGACTTCATCCACTGGTACAAGCCCCGGCTTCTCTTCACGCCCGACCCGGCGAACGGCATGGAAGAGTTCTACGGGTTCAAGCCAATGGTAAGAGGCAACCTGTATATCGGCTTCATGCGAGTCCTCCGGGACGACCTTGCCGCCGACGATGTGGGTATGCTGGACGGCATTGGTTGGACTGAACTGATCTCAAGCAGGGACGGCCTGAAGTGGACCCGGTATCAGGAGAAGTTCCTCGACCGCGATCTCGCCAGGGGCAAATGGGACCACGCGATGGCATGGTTTGCGGACTGTATTACCGTCGGCGACAAGGACTACATCTACTACGGCGGCTACTCGGCGGGCCACAAGACAGGCGACCGCCAGCTTGGAATGGCTATCCTCAGGAAGAATGGTTTTGTGTCCAGGAATGCCGAAAAGGAGCCCGGCCTGCTCAAGACCCCGCTTGCGGAACTCCCGGCCGATTCGATGACGCTCAACGCCGACGTGCGCGGAGAGATGAAAGCCCGGATAGTGGACTCAAGAGGCCGCGCGCTTCCCGGCTTCGATTGGGCCGACTGCATTCCCATTCGCGGCGACTCTGTTTCTCATCTTGTGAAGTGGCGCGGTTCTCCAAAACTCCCAAGGTTCCAGCAAGTCAGCGTGGAGTTCTCCCTGCGGGATGCGGAGTTCTATGGGTTCGATTTCTAGCCAAGGGTATCTTTGTTATAACTGGTATGAATTCGCGCCAAAAAGATGTTGACAACTGTGCTGTCACAGGATATTATGAGACTGGTGATGTATAGAAAATGTTTCTTCGGCCTCCTCGCTATTCTCGCGCGACGAGGTTGTGCCTGGAAAGGAGGCTGTTGGCCGGCGTCCCAATAAGGGTGCCGGTAGGCGCGAGCCAAGAACCAACCCGGTTGTATCAAATATAGTGGAGGACACACCTGTGAAGAAGAAAGGTTTTACCCTGATCGAGTT
>JAUSEJ010001078.1 GCA_030650265.1 Dehalococcoidia bacterium
GAACAGAAATTCGGCAGGATCGACATCCTGGTGAATGTCGCCGGTGGAGACAAGGTTGAGCCTTTCGTCAAGTCAACAGAAGACACCTGGGAGTTCATCATCGCCCTCAACTACAAGAGCGTCATATATACCAGCAGGGCGGTGCTGGACGGCATGATCGCCCGCAATCACGGCAGGATAGTGAACATCGCCTCGGATGCCGGACGGGTGGGCTCCAAGGGTGAGGCGGTATATTCCGGCTGCAAGGCCGGTGTGATCGCCTTTGGCAAGACGCTGGCCAGGGAGTTGGCCCGCAATAACATAACGGTCAATGCCGTATCTCCCGGCCCCACCGAGAGCGCGGGCATGAAAGAGCGGTCGGTGGGCCTGGAGAAACTGGTAGATGCCTTGAAGAAGGCCATTCCCCAGGGCAGGCTGGGAAGTCCGGAGGACATAGCGGCGGCGGTACTGTACTTTGCCTCGGATGAGGCGGGATATGTAACCGGGCAGGTGCTCTCCGTCAACGGCGGATTGAACATGGTCTAGCCGGCCGCGGCATGGATGGCAACGAAGCAAAACGTTTGAGGAGAATACGAAGATGGAATCGAGTGAAGTACTGGCGATTGACTGCAGCTTGCAGCCGCACTACACAAACGGTGAGATGATGAAGGGGCACTTCCATTTCCCCGAGTTCCAGACTATGTCCAAGACGACGTTCGCCGGCGTGATGAAGCGGATGCAGTTGAAACCGGGTGATGAATGGAAGGTGGCGGGAGGGACCTGCAAGTCCTCCGTGGAGGAAGTGTTGACCGAAATGGAACAGGTCGGCGTGGGGAAAGCCGTCATGTGCGCCCAGAAGATATGGTCTCAGCGGGCGCATGCCCTGATGGTGGACTACACGATAGAGGTAGTCAATGACATCGTCAAGAAATCCAAAGGCAAGATCATAGGAGCCGCCAGCTACAACCCGTTCCGCATTCAGGAAAGCCTCGGGGAAATCGAGAAATCAGTGAAGGAATACGGCTTCAAGTACGTCTGGTTCCATCCGATCAGTTTCGGCATGCGTCCCGACGACAGGAGATGCTATCCGCTCTATGCGAAATGCCTTGAGTTGGGGATACCGGTGGGCATGCAGGTGGGCCACTCCGCGGAGACGCTTACCAGCGAGCCGGGCCACCCCATGTGCGCCGACAATGTGGCCATCGAGTTTCCCGAGTTGAAGATAGTCCTCACGCACACCGGCTACCCCTGGATCGGTGAGTGGTGTTCCATGATCTGGAGACATCCAAACGTCTTCGGGATGTTGAACGCCTACTTCCCTTCAGCCTATGAGCCTGAGACCATAAAATTCATAAACAGCCCGAGGGGTCGCGACAAGGTGGTTTCTGGCTCTCACGCGTATGGTCTGCAGCGCTGGAAGAAGGAGTTTCTGGAACTCCCCGTGACCGACGAGACAAAGAGGAAAGTGCTCAGAGACAACCCCATAAAAGTATTCGGACTTTAGCCGATCTCGACCAGTGTGAACCAGGGGGCGAGCAGCCTACATGCGAAGGGGCGGCTCAAGCAGAGTTGGGCGCCACGGTCGGTACCAGTTAGGAGATAAACGTTATGCTAGCTGCGGGGAAGGCCAAGCCGGGACCCGGTATCGATATCTTCGAACACCCGGAGCCGAAGATCACGAGGGGAGATGAAGTCCTCCTCGAAGTCGCCGCCTGCGGCATCTGCGGGAGCGATTTGCATACCTACCGATGGCGGGCCGACGAAATATCTCAGATCAAACGAAACATGCGCTTGCCCATCGTTCTCGGGCATGAAGTGGCTGGGACCATCCTAGAGACCGGCAGGGACGTAGTAGGCTTCCGCGTGGGCGACCGCGTTATGTGCGAGACCTCCGCAGGATGCGGCGCCTGCTTCTACTGCAGGTTGGGAAGGCCCAATCTTTGCGATAAGAGACATGAGTACACCCTGGGCATGTCGATCGATGGAGGATACGCCCGGTACACGGTGATCCGTGCCAATTGCCTGTTCAGAATACCCGAAGGGGTCTCCTTCGTCGAGGCAGCCGTCATGGAGCCTTTCGCCATGGTTGTTCACGCGGTCGGCAGAAGCCATTTGAAAGCAGGCGACCATGTCGTCATCATGGGCCCGGGCCCCATGGGACTTCTCGGAGCTATGGTAGCGAAGGCCAGCGGGGCGGCAACCGTTATGGTGGCAGGGTTGCCCCTGGACAGGGAAAGGCTAAACGTCGCTTCTCAGATCGGAGCCGAAGCCGTAGAAATCAACGGGGACAACCTCCGGGAAAGGGTGCTTAAAAGTACAGAAGGAAGAGGTGCGGACATAGTTTTCGATATTGCTGGCGGATCCGCGGCGTTGAACAGCGCCGTGGACGTGGTCAGAAAGGGCGGCGAAATCATCATGGTCGGCCTGGGAGGCCCAGGGCAGTTCGAACCGAAGACAGTTGTAACCAAGGAACTCAACATTGTCGGAGCGTTATCCAGACTACCTTCCGACTGGGACAGGGCTTCAGCACTTGTCAGTTCCGGGTCCGTTGACCTCAAGCCTATCATAACCCATACGCTCCCCCTGAGAAGTGCCAAAGAGGCCTTCGAGTT
>JAUSEJ010001080.1 GCA_030650265.1 Dehalococcoidia bacterium
AACTCGAAAGTAAGGCGGTTAAAGTTGAAGCTATAAGTCAGGGCCGTTCCTGCTAGAATAAGCACGACGGCGGCGATGAGCCATGATTGCAAGAAACGGTAGAAGGGCAGGGTGAAGACGAAGAAACTGACGTCCTTGCCGAAAAGGGGATCGGTGGCGCCAAATAGCGTCGCATTTTGATAGAGTAGAATGCCCTCCCAATTCCCTGCCGCGCTTGCGCCGAGAAGAATGCCGAGGATGATCGAGCCTCCGATCAGGAGAAGCGCAATCCATTTGTCACCGGGCACTAACTCCTGATTGGGAACAAACCACAGTTCACCCCTTGACGACAGCTTCTTCGCCAAAAAGACATTGGCGATCATTACGACGGAGACGCCGGCGGCAGCCGCTAGAAAAATATAAACTTGAGTTAGAAGAATGGACCTATAGACACTGAGGAAGCCGAGGCTATCGAACCAGGCCCAATCGGTATAGATGCCGGCGAAAACGCTCCACAGGATGAAGAGGACCAGAAGAATCCCTCCAGCCCAGGCGAGTGATATGCTACAGCCGAGGCTCTCGGCCGGGTTGACTTCCCGGCCAATAGCCCCTGGCGCCCCTGTAGGCGGCTCTCCCGCCGCCGAGCCGTTACTCATTCCGAAAATGTAGGCCATTTAGAACCTCTCAAATCTGGTGCCTGATGCGGCACCCTTACTTACGTCCTCCAGGAGTGCGTGGGACTTGCGTCCATCGATGATACAGGCCGATTTGACGCCGGCCAGTCCGCAAAGACAGGCCTCGACTTTTGGAAGCATTCCGCCCGATATGACACCATCGGCAATCAATTCCTGGGCTTTGGCCTCGTCAAGAGATGGAACCAACGACCCGCCTTTGTCCAATATGCCTTCGACATCAGTCAGAAAAACAAGCCTGCCGCCCCCCAGCGCTGCCGCCATGGCGCCTGCTACTGAGTCAGCATTGATGTTCAAAAGGCTTCTAACCTGACCGGTTGTACCGTTGTGAGCTTCCTCCAGACCCAGCGGCGCGATAACGGGCATGTAGCCGGCGTCTATCACGGCCCTAACCAGATCGAGATTGAAGCGCACCACGTCACCAACCAAACCCAATTCGGGATCCCTGACCCTTGCCTCGATTAGCAGGCCGTCAGCGCCACAGAAACCGATTGCCCGACCGCCAAGCGAGTTTATCCGGGCAACCAGTTCTTTGTTCACCAGTCCGGCGAGCACAGCCACGGCGATCTTGAGGCTTTCGGGGTCGGTGACCCTCAGGCCTCGCACAAAACGGGTGGGCACTCCGTGCTTCCCCAGCCAATCCGTTATGGTCTTGCCACCACCGTGAATGACTATCGGGGTAAATCCATCTTGCTGGAGCGCGACTAGATCAGCGATAGTAGTATCATGGCTACCGAGGGTGCTCCCGCCGATCTTCACAAACAACCTTGCCCCGTCGTCTCTCATCCTACATCCTGCCTAAGTTGTGTACTCACTGTTTATTATTACATATTCTTCAGACAGATCGCAACCCCAGGCGGTCGCCCCAAAAGACCCAATGTTCAAAACAACGCGAATGAATACCTCTGGCTTATCGAGAGATCTGCTAGCTATCTTCTTGTCGAACGGCAACGGCCGGCCAGCCTGCATCAACTGCAGTTCACCGATGTAGACATCGGTTCTGGCC
>JAUSEJ010001094.1 GCA_030650265.1 Dehalococcoidia bacterium
GTCCCGTGAGACCTGATGGCGCCGACAAGGTATCCGGTAAAGCGTTTTTTGGCACGGACATCAAGCTACCCGGACTGGTCCATGGCAAGGTGCTGCGCAGCCCCCATACCCACGCCCGTATCAAGTCGATCGATGTAAGCAGGGCTGAGGCGCTGCCTGGCGTAGTGGGCGTAGTGACTGCCAGGTTCTTCCTCGAAGGTTTGTCAACCGGATCCAGGGGCACGTGGCAAAAGCAGGCAGTTGAGGTAGAGCAGTACGCTACCGAGCAGGACGACGACCGTCGCGGCCCGGACATCAGACCTCCTCGATTTGATGCTAGCCTGAACCAGTTTCGCGACCAATATCTGGCCAGCGAGAAGGTTCTCTATCGTGGCCACCCGATCGCCGCGGTGGCTGCCGTCGATCAGTTCATCGCCGATGAAGCCATCAATTTGATCGAAGTCGACTACGAAGTGTTGCCCTCCGTCCTGGACCTGTTTGAGTCGATGAAGGACTCCAGTCCCCTATTGCATGAGTCCCAGGTCACCGTTTCCCTCGGCAGGCGGAGCGAGAAGCCCAGCAATGTTTCGCAGCATTTACAGTATATAAAGGGGGACCCCAACAAGGGATTTGTTGAAGCGGATGTCGTTTTGGAGCGCGAGTTCCGCACCACAATGGTTCACCAGGGCTACATCGAACCGCACGCTACAACGGCCACCTGTTCTCGAGAGGGAGTCCTAACGATATGGTCTAGCCATCAAGGTCACTTCCAGGTTAGGGACAACATCGCCAGGTTCTTGCAGCACCCTCTGGCCAAGATACAGGTGATTCCCACCGAGATAGGCGGTGGTTTTGGCGGCAAGGTAAGCACTTACGTGCAACCCCTGGCTGCTCTGTTGGCGATCAAAGCGGGTCGACCGGTCAGACTGGCTATGAGCCGGGCGGAGACCTTTGAAGCCACAGGACCGGCCATGGGCACCTACATCAAGCTGAAAGTTGGCGCCACCCGGGAAGGGAGGCTTACCGCCGTAGTTGCCTGGTACGCCTGTGACGTGGGCGCCTTCCCGGGCTCCTCAGTTGGCGCCGTTGCCAGGTGCCTGTTCGGCGCTTACGACGTACCCAACGGACAAATCGATGGATTTGAGGTTCTGACCAACAAGCCCAAATCAGGGGCTTACCGGGCGCCTGGATCGACACAGGCCACCTTCGCCGCGGAGTTGTTGATTGACGAGATCTGTGAGCAAATCGACATGGATCCGCTCGAGTTTCGTCTGAAGAATGTTGCCTCGGAAGGATGCCGCACCCTTATTGGCGCCATCCACCCGAAAGTTGGCTATCGCGAAACTATGGAAGCAGCGCAAGTGCATGAGCATTATGGGGCGCCATTGGGTGGCCCTAATCGCGGTCGGGGCCTTGCTTGCGGCTGGTGGTCCAACCACGGCCTGGTATCCAGTTGTAACTTGAACGTGAACGGCGATGGCACGGTATCGCTGGCCACGGCATCGGTCGACCTGGCCGGTACCCGAACTTCGGTCGCCATGCAGGTGGCCGAGACATTGGGCATCGGACTGGATGATGTCCACGCAGGCGTCGCCGATACAAATTCTGTCGGCTATTCTGCCGTTAGTGGCGGCAGCCGTACAACTTTTGCCACAGGCATGGCAGCAATTCAGGCGGCGATTGAAGTGATTGTCCGGATGAAGGCTCGGGCAGCTTTCCTATGGCAGGTCCCTTCCGATGCGGTTGCCTACGCTGGCGGAACGTTCACCACGAGCACGGACAGGAGTAAGTGTCTCACCTTTAAGGAGGTCGCAGCCAAGTTGCCTACCACCGGAGGGCCGATCTCCGTTGCATCGAGTGCGGTCCCCGAAGGCGCGGGGCCAACAATAGGAGTGCACATAGTCGACGTTGAGGTCGACCCTGAGACGGGCAAAGTGCAGGTCCTGCGTTACACGGCTGTTCAGGACGCCGGTAGGGCCATTCACCCCGGTCTCGTAGAAGGCCAGATGCAGGGTGGTGTGTCACAAGGGATTGGCTGGGCGCTTTGGGAGGGGTATCAGTTCGACGAGCGCGGCAGATTGCTAAACACGACATTCGCCGATTACAAGATGCCCACGGCTCTTGATTTGCCCATGATCGACACGGTGATTGTGGAAGTGCCAAACCCGGGACATCCATATGGCGTGCGCGGCGTCGGGGAAGTGCCATTTGTCGTTCCCCCGGCCGCCCTCGCCATCGCCATCCATCGGGCCGTTGGCGTTCGACTGCGCAACTTGCCGATGACGCCGACCAGGATATTGCAGGAGATGGGGACAATACCCCACGATAGACTATAATGGAAACTACTGAACTGCTCGCGATCCCGATTTACGTACACACTAAGATACGTATTTTTCCTTATTCGTCAGGACCCAACCAATCCTATAATTATGGGACCGACTGGGGGTACCCATATAATGAGGAGGAAGTCCAATGACCCGGGTTGACGAATTGCAGAAGAAATATCCGGATCTTGCTCGTGAGATTGTGGTTAAGTGGGAGATGATGAAGTACGGGGTAAGGGATAGCGATGTCCTACTCAAGGAGGCAACCTGGAGACGCGCCGCCGGCGGCTTTCTGACCCACGACCGTGGCATAACCATGAAGGACACGGTGAAGAAATCGCCAGAGTCGGCGAGGCCAGGGTTTTACCATTTCCCGGGCGAGACGATTATGAAGAATGGCGTCGGCTTTAAGGTCACTAGAGACCCGAGGAGCGCCTATCAAATTAGAGAAAGAAGCGTGGGAAGATACGCCATCCATGAAGGTGACGAACATATCGAGGACGTGTTCTTCAATCCGGCTAGCCACTGGGTGGACGAGCCAGATATTGAGCCCAGGACCAGTAGGGGAACACCAATCACCAGCCTGATCAGCCGGGTAAGACGCTGCTTCTTCTTGGCTCCCTTGCGGTATTGTGATTTCTTGGGTCGAGGAGAAGGGTGCAAGTTCTGCAACTACAACGAGACCCATGATCGGGCCAAGGCCCTTGGCATAAAGCACGATATCTCCCTCAATCTAGAGGATACAGCCGAGGCTTACCAGATTCTCGCTCGTGAGGTCAAACTTGTCGAGGGACGTTTCCAGAGCGGCGCCATCTCGGACGTCGAGAAAGAGGCGAATCAGCAACTCCGGTTCTTGGAGAGGATCGCCGGCGGGGCCTCCTACAAACCCCATATCGCCATGAGCGTTCCGCCAATGTCGCGAAAGAACCTACATCGGCTGAAAGATGCCGGACTCGACGCCATCAACAGCAATATCGAAGTGTGGGATCCGGCGCTCTTTGTCGAGATATGTCCAGGCAAGGCCAAGTTCAGAGGGCGTGAGCAGTATCTGCAATCCCTGATGGATTCGGTCGATATCTTTGGCGCCGGGCACGTGGCCTGCAACTTCGTCGGTGGCGTCACGCAAATACCGGAAGACGGGCACAAGACCTGGCAGGAGAGCCGGGATTCACTCATCGAGGGGATTCGCTGGATGATCAATAACGGCGTTTTTGCTACCTTCCACTGCCTGTGGTTGGGAGAAGGTGCGGAGTACGCTGACCCGGCCAACTTCGCCAAGATTCCGCCCACGGAGTACTTTCTGGATGCAGCCAGTGCTCATCATGAGGCTTGTGTGGAAACCGGGCTGTACGAGAAATTCGACAAACTGATGAATTGTCCCTTGTGCTTCCAGGGCTTCTACATTGGTGAGTTAGGGATGGTACACAAAGCGGGAAATGTTGGCAACTGGCTTGCCAATGCTGTTCCAGCCGACGCGAACTGGATTGCTCGAGGGATTTCAGCGCTAGCGTAAACAACAAGGAGGAAAGAGGAAATGGCGAAACTAACCGATGAAATGAAGGAATTTGTCAAGGGAAAGCTGGCCTACGTAGCCACGATAGGTGCGGATGGCCTGCCCAATGTCGGTCCCAAAGGCGGCTTCCAAGTCATCGATGACGAGCACCTCGGTTGGACCGAGGCTACCTTCAAGAACACCTACGAGAATGTGCAGAAGAACGCGGGCGTGGCCATTGCCGTGGTGGAACGGGAAACGCGCAAGGGCTACCGTTTCAAGGGGCAGGCAGAGGTACTAACAAGTGGCCCGGTCTACGAGAAGATCAAGG